>JACQRL010000452.1 GCA_016206485.1 Planctomycetota bacterium
CCAGATAAATGTGGCAATAATTGGGAAATATATCTCTATTTATGATTCATATAAATCCATTTATGAAGCGCTGTATCACGGTGGTTTCGCTAACAGTTGCAAGATTAATATTTTGACGATTGATTCGGAAAGAATAGAAGAAGACCCTACCATTTTAAATCATAATGAAATACATGGGATTTTAATCCCAGGAGGCTTTGGACATAGGGGTATTGAGGGCAAAGTTAAAACAATACAATATGCCCGAACTAATAAAATACCATTCTTTGGCATATGCCTAGGTTTTCAGGTTTCAGCAATTGAATTTGCGAGAAATGTACTAAATTTGAAAGGAGCAAATAGTGATGAATTTGATAAAACGACTCACCATCCTGTGATACATTTATTACCCTCCCAAAAAAATATTAAGGAAAAAGGTGCAACGATGAGACTTGGTTCATATAAATGCAGGCTTACTAAAGGATTGCAAACTCATAAATCTTATGGAAAAGATACTATTTCCGAAAGACACAGACACAGATATGAATTTAATAATGCTTATAGAAAAGCATTTATAGCTAATGGATTTCTAGTTAGTGGGTGTTACGAACAAGATGATCTTGTCGAAATAATGGAGCTTAAAGGTCATCCATGGTTTATCGGGGTTCAATTCCATCCAGAATTCCAATCAAAACCTCATAATCCACATCCGCTATTTAGAGATTTTATAAAAAGCTGTATTAATTTTAAGGAGGGCATCCATGGAAGAGAAATCAGACTCAACAAAACAAATAGATGACGCATGGAAACAGCAGGTCCAAAAAGAGCAAGTGGAATCTTCATCTAAGGACAAACAGGAAGCTTATACTAAGCCAACCTTTTATGATGTTATTGCAATGTACACGATGCAATCCTTATTTTTTCTTGGTATGCTGAAGGACCCTAATAATCCTGACTTCGAAAGCAAGGTTGATCTGCAATCAGCAAAATTAAATATCGATATTTTGTCGTTACTTCAAGATAAATCGAAAGGGAACCTTACAGAAGAAGAAAATGTTTATTTGACCAATACACTAAATGAACTAAGAGTCTTATACATCAAAAGAGCTGATGATACAAAGGGAAAATCTCCAATTATAACTACTTAGCGCAGTAATTTTTATTTGTACAATTCCGAAAAACATACCTGTTTTTTGAAATGAGTGAATACAAGGGCGACATGATTATTCCTATTATTGGAGCTATGTTTATCAGAAAATCCATTTTTAGGCACAATGCTATCAAGCTAAATATTGCTGCACATCCTATATAACGTTTTTCACCAATTTCAAGTATGAAAATATCATAATTACGATCGGATTCAAATTTAAATGTCCAGCTACGCTTAAATCTTTTAATACTCTTAATGAAACCTGAACAAAGGCCGCAATCCCCATCAAATTTAATTATTATCACTGCAGTGATTATACATTTTAAATCAATCTTTGGATCAATTTTAAATTTATACTATCATTGCAAAACAATGTTGAGGTTATCACTATTAAGTGGACTATTATTGATATGCTCGTTTAATCGGAGCACTTTAACTGTTTCCCAAATTAAAACGGAAAAAGTAACAGGTAAAAGTGGGAAAGAAGTATGGATCGACCCGGAACTACTTCAATCTTTTAAAAATCCAAATTCAATGAAACCAGTAAAAGTATGGTTTGAAGAACAATTATTAGGAGTAGGTAATTCATATGCCCTTAGAATCAAAGATTTCAAGGAATGGAAAAGGAGTGACCTAAGAAAACAAGTTGTTCATACCTTAATGCAATTAAGTGATAAATATTATTCTAATGCTAAGGATAAACTGATCAAACTCGAAAATGATGGCTATATTAAAGACATAAGAAAACACTGGATTATAAACGGATTTTCATGCTGGGCAAGTAAAGAAGGAGTTAACTGTCTAAAGCAGATACCTGGTGTCAAAAATATCTTCCACAGTTATAAAGTCCCATCGAAACAAATTAACAAATCAGGTCCTGAATTTATTAAAGAGGTGGCTTATGAGTACAAAGATGAACTTAATCAATCTGAGCATCCATGGACATTAGTTAATCTAAAAGTTCTCAAAGCAAGAAAAGAATTTGGAGTTACTGGCAATGATATTTTGACTGTGATACACGACTATGGATTTAAACTCGATGTTCCCGTATTAGTTGACAGTTTGTGGAGAAATGTTTCAGACACACCTAATGGTATCGATGATGATGGAAACGGATATGTTGATGATCACCATGGGTTTAATTTTGATTCAGGTACGTCAGAAGTAAATATTGAGAATTCAATGAAGTTTGGTAACACTGAATTGTCTCACGGTAATATTTGTGCTGGTATCGTTTGTGCTAGAGGTACTAATGACCCCAAAATAGAAGTTGGAGTTGCGCCGAAATCGAAATGGATCCCACTCATTGCGTTCATCTCCAATATTGAACAGGCTGTTGAATGGTCTATCGAGCATAATGCTGATATTTACAGTATGAGTTTTTCACTGCCCGGACTAGGTGAATTAAGATCTCATTGGCGTAAAATCATGGAGCATGCAACTTTGTGCGGAATAATCTTTGTTTCCGGTGCAGGAAATTTTGGTAATAAAAATAAAGCATCATACGCACCAGTTCCAATACAAATGAGAATACCTGAGGACATTCCTGAGGTTGTTTTTGGGGTAGCAGGTTTAGATAAAAATCATAATAGACCTAAATTTTCAAGTCAAGGCCCTGTAGAGTGGTTAACAGAACACTACAATGATGGAACTGTTAAAAAACCGGATATTGTGACCTTCAATAAAGGGTTCCCTGTAATAACCCAGGATGGTAAGATATTCCAAAATTCCGAAAATACGATGCAAGGAAATTCGTTTGCCGGACCACATTTATGCGGTGTGATAGCATTAATGCTTTCTGCTGATAAAGAAATACTGCCATGGACCGTTCGAGAGATAATTATAAATACTGCTACTGATGTACTTGATCCCGGATTTGATTACCAAAGTGGGTATGGGCTTGTTGATGCATATGAAGCAGTTAGAGAAGTTTTAAAAAGAAAGGCAATTAGAGAAGGAAAAGATCCTACGCCATACATGTCAAAAAATCAAAACGATTCAGGTGCTGATAAAAAGAAGTAGAATGGTCTTATTAACAAGTATTTTAAACAGTCGGCAGAAATTAAATCAAAATTTAATGAATCCTGGATTTACATTTTAAAATATATATTGCAAATTTAAATTGAAATACCCCCGGCAGGACTTGAACCTGCAACCCTTGGCTTCGAAGGC
>JACQRL010000423.1 GCA_016206485.1 Planctomycetota bacterium
AGTGAATATCTTATTAGTTTTAGCTTTAAACAGAGGTTTCTTGAAAAAGATTCCTATGAAAAACTGTTAGGTTTGACAAATAAAATTGGTGGAATTTTGTGGGGTATACTACATCGCATCTCTTCCCAGTAAAGTTCTCCTACGATCTATGTTCTACGATCTACGCACCAAGTTCTAAAATCCACGATTTGCGTTCTATGATCTACGATCCACGTTCTACAATTATTTTACTTCCGCCCAGCCAGCCGCGGTTTTGTTGTTGACGAAAACTGCAAAGTTTGCGGTAAACCCGCCATGTCCTCCGGTGTCTGCCGGAAGAACTCCCAGAACTGCGGTCTCGGTTGCGGGATCTGTGCTGTATACTGTCTGTTCGTTGCTCTTGAAAAATACGTATCTGCCTGATTTGGCATAGAGATGAGGATATGCGATGAGTCCGTAAGTTGCCAGATTTCTCGCTGATCCTGTATTGTATGCGATCGAACCACCGCCAGTCGCCTCTCTGAATGACATCTGTCTGAACCAGTAACCGTTTAGCGGGCTTCTTACGGCTGGTAAAGTTGTTGTGTCTGTATTGACTCCGGCCGGATATGCGACCATCGTGGACCCGTCAGCTGTCGCAAGTTCGGCGGGGATCAGCCCACAGACCTTTGAGCCGGCGACCGCGCTTCTTTTTATTACATAAAGGCCTTGTATGTCGCCAACCCAGTAATCGCTTGCGCCGTTACCGTCTGAGTCATCTTTATTGAATTGATTCTCGGCAGCTCCTATCGTTGCAAGACCAGAGACAGCCGATTTCTGATTGCCAGCGTTCGTAGTTCCAAGTATGTTGGGGACAGCAATAGCGGCTATTATCGCGATAATAGATATTACGATCATCAGTTCGATCAGCGTGAAACCGCTGCTTCTCTTCATAATCTAATATTTTATTTATTGCAGAGATAATATCCACTCATGTGTAGAACTCACCTCATAAATGAGAGGTGTAAAAAACAAATAACAAAGACATGATATTTATGAGATATTTTCTGTTTCTTCCATAATCCCAGATTTAAGTTCCACGTTCCACGTTCTAAGATCTGCGCTCTACGATTTGCCCGGCCATACATGCCTTCTTCTTATGGTTTCTTTCATAATTAAGTCGATTGTTGATTTGTCGTAGGGAATCTTCAAAACTCTGCTTTTTGACAGGATTTTTAATAGTCTGAGCCTGTCAGTTTTTGAGAATTCGCCCGGTGAAGCCGCGTTGAGTTGCACGAGATTTTTAATCATCAGTTCTGTGGAAACATCTTTTTTTAATCGTATATCCTCGGTGTCGACGAGGCAGAAAAATCCTGTGTTTGGATTAACGATAATATTATTTGCTTTAAGGTCCTTGTGGAATACACCTCTGTTGTAGATAGATTTAAGATAGTTAGCAAAGCTTATAATGCTGGTGCTTCGTTCCTTTCTTGCAAGACCCGTGTATTTCTCTCTGATAAATTCTGTCAGTGTTATTGCATCTTTCAGATATCTGGAAATGAATATATTTTTTAAAAGTGCTATGGGTTCTATGAAATTTATATTCAGATATTTTGCTGTGACTGCGTTGAGCCAGCATCTCTTTGCTTTTGAATGACTGATGAATTTTTTTACGAATAATTTGCCGGTTACATATGATGTGGCGGATGATGTTTCTTTATAGGGCTTCATTTTCGAGAGATCTCCGCATACCTTTTCAAAGTTGAGCCTGTATTTGTTATTCATTGGGATCCCATTCTGAAGTCCAAAATCGCTGCTCCCTTTTTTGAGGGTTCTTTTTGCCCTGTCGAGTGCGTATTTTTGTGAATGGCGTATAAAATATTGTTTTATCCGGGCGAGATTACCGCTGTTCAGATGCTGTTTCAGAAGACGGAGAAGTTCTGTCTTTGAAAGCAGCATATGCGAAGAAAAAACTGTATTTCCCAAGAATGAATATTTCGCGTCATCGCTTTTTGAAAGTATGAGTTTATTTGCATCTACAATGTATGCATGCGAATTATCATAGAGTATATTGCCCATATGAAAATCTTCAGGGTATGCGCCATGAACGCAAAGAGTATTGATCAGTGATTTAAGCAGATTTAAAAATGCAATTCTTTTTCCGAAATCGTTCTCCTGTCTCAGAAAATCTTTTGCTGTTATTGAAGTGGTTATTCTTTTTGTTATCAGTATCAAATTTCCGTATAGATTGATGTATCCTATCGGAGGTGTACATGGAATACCGAGCGATGACAATCTTAAAAGATTTGAGAACTCACGTTTAATCCGAAAGTTGTTAAAATAACCTCCATAAACCTTAATAAATAGCTCGTACTTGCCGGATGTAATTTTTTCGACATACCTGTTCTTAAATTTTGGAGATTCAAAAAAAGATTTATCCAACTTTGTAATTGAGTCGGCGATCTCCTTAAAATCTTGAAGATAATACAGTGTAAAGTCATTCTTTTTGATCCGCTTCAGATGGGAACCCTGCATATTATCGATTTTAGCAGATCAAAAAGAATAGAATAGAAAAAGGGAAAGATTGTAACATTTAACGAATTTCGGCTGTTTATATAATCAGAATCTTATGGGAAAAAAAATAGTACTGTTCCTGCTGCTTTTGATTGCAGCAATAGTAATCATTATGGTATTGTCGATACAGCGCTTAAATCGCGGTCATGAAAGAAATAAGGATA
>JACQRL010000420.1 GCA_016206485.1 Planctomycetota bacterium
GGTATGACCCGAGCAGATTTGAGTCACAATTTGCATTTACTGAACTTAAAACCATCCTGGAAAAATATAAAAATAAACTGAGAAACGAAGCAATCAAAAACTACGGTATTTCTAACGCGGAACTTGAACCATTCGATATCTTTAATTTACCAGTTATTACAACCGAAACATTATCTAAAAGAGGAACATCTAATTTATTCGCCCTGCTTATGCTCCTTTCAGCGCTCACTGGCCCAATTTTCATCGCGATAGATCTTACCTCAGGAGAAAAAGAAAGAAGAACATTCGAGACTCTTTTAACACTCCCCCTCACTAACACAGACATATTTCTGGCGAAAACATTAACCGCCCTTACCGGGGCAACAACTGCGGTTTTGTTATCATTTCTCAGCTGTTTCGTTACGTTTGCGGTATTCCCTCCCGTTGCAGGTATGCAGGGTGTTCCGATCATCGATGTAACTGCAAACATAGGGATTACAGAACTGTTTCAGTTTTTAATTATAATAATGCCGGTTGTCTGTCTTGCATCATCTCTTTCATTTCTCATCGGGATACTTTCCAGAAGTTACAAAGAAGCAAATCTTTACTACAGCCCTTTTATGCTGGTGATCACCATTTTTACAGTTATTCCATCACTTCCCGGATTTGACCCGAAACTCATATATGCATTCATTCCGTTTGCGAACTGCACAATTTCACTGATAGAAATCGCCAAAGGGAATATCGACATGGCTTTCAACTCTATTTCGATCCTGTCAAATATTACATTTACTGTCATTATCGCGATATTTTCAATCAGATCACTTTCCAAAGAGCAGGTAATATTCAAAAAAGTTGAGTGACTATGCTGTTAATGTACATTATCATTGTCACTCACAATAAATGAAGCACGGATGTGTCTTAAAACTTTTCTTATTAGTATACATCTCATTAATCACCCTATCGCCCATCAAAATACGGCAAGAACTTCTTGACTCAATCAACAGTGCAACTGTAGCCTTTGTTTATTCGAATGACAAGCTTCAAAGTTTCTTCCAAAACCCAACCAGGGCATACATAAGTGGTTATTTCTATTTCGAAGATGATCTTGCTGCTGACATCATTTTCGGACTTGATCTGGAATGGATGGAAGGGATCGATAAACCTGTCCATTTCTCCGGTGCAGACTGGATGTGTCTGGCAGGAATATCAAGATATGGAGTATTATCATTTCCCACAGGATCCCCGGAGGATGTCAAAGGCAAATCAACCAGCCCTGAAAAATGGGCCACTAAAGATCTTAAGATCAATCTTCAGCCAAAGAAATGGTACAAGATGAGGATTGAGGCTGATTTTAGCAAACTCGAATTCATCTCATTTAGTGTGCAGGGCAATGGAATAAATATTACTGAGAACATTTCCGGCAACCGGTTAACATATCCAAATTATGTCCCTTTTGACAGGCCAAGCCTCAGCTTTTATACATTCGCGCTGCGTTCAAAAGAATTTTCTCCAATGAACGATGGAAATGCCAAGATATACTTCGATGATATCGAAGGCGGAATATACAACGGCAGCGATTACGACATAATCTTTTCAAATGGGTTTGAAGATCAAACCAAAATAAGTATTGTCCCAGTTTCACTTCCTGTCAGTCCCATACAAGATATATCTGAAAAACTCTGGTATCACGAAAATGAAGATGCAAAGATCAAGATAACCGATGTTCATTGTAGAAGTGGCTCTAAGTCAATCCTTTGTGACGCTGATCTGACAAAGACAAAACTGGAAAGAAAAGTAAATTCTGGAGACTCGGAAGAAGATTGGCTAACAGTAGAAACAAAACATCTTTACATCCATTATAAGAAAGGAACACATGCAGAGGAAAACATCAAGACAGCAGAAAACGAATATGAAAATACTTATGAATGGATAAAAAAGACCGTTCCTTTCAAATTATCGTCAAAGAAAATTCACTGCTATCTTCATGAAAAACTTGATAAATGGGGATATGCTGAACGCGCAAAGCGCTCGGTGCACTATGTATACTCAAAGGATATGAAACTAACCTCAGGACATGAAATGATGCATATATATCTTTCGGAGTTCAACGAAGACATGCCTCAAAGATTTGAAGAGGGCCTATGCAGATCTTACGAAGTCAGGTCTAAAAGGGGCAAGGATGGAAAGATATATTCTTGCGAACTATATAGACTCTCGAAACTGATGCCCTTAAAAAAACTCACAACAAAGGAGGTATTTTCTGACTGGTATGAGACTGATGGGGAAGGAAATACCGCGGCTGCCTATGTCTATTTTCTTAAGAATCTTATAGGAGAAAAAAAGTTCTGGGAGTTTTACGAGAAAGTTGATAAAGACAATTTTGAAACCAAACTCAGGGACTTTACCAACCTTACATCAGCTGAGTTGGATAAAAAATTCGCAACATTTATAAATGGGTTAAAAGACCCCCCGGAAGCTTTTAAATCGTAGAACGTGGATTGTGGAGCGTAGATCGTATGACATGAAATACAAATTCACATAAGGAATTTGATTTTGACTGATATCGTGTATAATGGCATACGATTTGATCTGACGATATTTATTCTCTTTTGCGACAATAAAGTTGTAATATAATATACAAATATGTTTAAATCCTTAGGTCTCCTGCTAGTTCCCGCAGTCATTATATTCGGCGTGATCATACTCAAATCCTTCTCCCATCTTGATAATAAACCGGTCACCGAAAGCTACAAAGGAGCTCCAAGCAGCAATAATCCGGAAATATCCAAGGGAAGCGACATAGCATCAGAAGAAACGATCAAACAATTGAAGGATGAAAATACAAGACTTAAGGAGCAAGTAAAAGAGTTAACAGCATTGCTGGAGCAGATTAAACAATCTGGGACATCAGAAAAAGATATAAAAGATAAGATGAAACGATTCATTAATGCACTTTTAAGTAGGATTTCTGCTCTAGCTGGCAAGCAGGATAAAATAGAACTTCTACTGACTTATGACTGGGACTCTCTGATAAATGCGTATGAAAAGCTTGCGGCGCTCGGAGGAGATCTTACCTCCAAAGACGCAACAGATAAGCTTAAAGAAATATTTCAGCCGCTTTTCCCAAAGTTGATGCAGATGAGAGGAGCAATAGAGGAACTTGGGCTTACAGGAGAATCATTCGCGATCTTTATGGCAGCAGCTAAATCATTTACTGATCCCGCTCTAGACAGTCAGAAAATATCACAGATACAAAATCTGGTTACAGAGTTCCTATCCGTTTCGAACGGATTCCAGGATATATCGGAATCACAACGGCTTTTAGAGGTTTTTGACCTGACAAACAATTACATAGCAACCTTAAAATCAATAGGGTTTTCAAAAGAGTTTTCCCATATGGACACGGCAAATTCATTCGGTTTTATGTGGGCCAAAAACCGGATGTTTGAAAGCAACATCGGAACTAACGATATTTCAGAACAGCTTAAGAAGGAGCTCAAATTAACTGATCAGCAGTTACAGCAGGTAAACCCATTTATCTCTAATTTTGCTGACAATATTAAAAACAGTACATCAACAAAAAGAGAATTCCTCCAGCAACAACTAAACCTCATAAACCAAATTAAAGGCAGCGGTACAATATCTACCCAGCAAATGCAAAAGCTGGACAGCTTAAGAAGCGTTCTAAAGATATTTCAGTTTATTTTGTGACTAAATCTGATGAAGCGATTATTAACTTCAAATCATAATTAATAGCCCGCATTTTTGAGCCTTATTTCTTGTGTCAAATCACAGTAGTCCGCAAACTCCAGAAAAGCTCTCATACGTGCTACAACAAACGTCCAGGAAATCTTGGACCCTTTCGAAATTCGCATTTGAAAATTCGAATTGGAAAAGGGGTGGCTGACGGGATTTGAACCCGCGACAACCTGGGCCACAACCAGGTGCTCTAACCAAACTGAGCTACAGCCACCAATTAATTCAAATTGTAGATTTAGGATTTTAGATTTTAAATTAATAAATAAGGAATGGAAGATTAACTATTTATCTTGTATCAGTAATATTTTATCATAATTGCAAATGGCCTCTATTGTGACGATCAAGCCTGCTGGAAAGGCAGATCTCGATCATATCAAATATCTGTTCACTGAGTATGCTAAATCTCTGGGGATAGATTTATCATTCCAGAACTTTGACAAGGAACTTTCAGCATTACCGGGAGAGTATATTTCTCCAGACGGGAGACTTCTTATTTGTAAGCAGGATAAGACAGCGATCGGATGCGTGGCACTAAGGAAAATCAGTAAAGAAGTCTGTGAAATGAAAAGGCTGTATGTAAAACCAAACTTTAGAAAACTTGGCATAGGAAAGTCTCTTGTAAATAAAGTAATAAACGAAGCGCGTAAAATCGGATACAAACAAATATGGCTGGATACCCTGCCAAATATGAAAGAAGCAATTTCTCTTTATAACTCTCTCGGTTTCTTTACGATCAAACCATACAGAAACAATCCAGTCAAAGGCGCAAAGTTTATGGGACTTAATCTAAACCGTTTCGAACCGAAAGATAAAAACTATGTACGAAATTATGGCCATCGCGAATAAACCAGACAAGAAATCATGGAACTTGGATAATATGCTGCAGGTTGTTCCTAAAATCTTCCGCATTCTATCCAAGATCTACGTTCCAAATTCTACTTGTTTGTATTCTATGCTCTACATTCCAAGTTCTACTTATTTGTGTTCTATGCTCTACGCTCCAAGTTCCACTTATTTGTATTTTACGCTCTACGCTCCAAGTTCTACGTTCTACAATTATAGAGTGACCCGCAGCGGGATCATGACGACCGGAATACCCTCAAACTGAAGTTTACCTTCGATATTTGATGCGGTGTGGTCGTGGAGCATTCTCGTAAAAAGTGTTTGATTCTGCAGTATAAGCCGCCCGAGAAAAACAACAGAATTGGAGCTTTCCCGCGCGGCCTGACTTACAAGCCGTACGATCTCATCTACTATCTCTGCGCTTACAGAAAATTTGTAATTAGCGGTTGCCCCGATTGATTCTGCAAGTGATATATATCTTTTAACTGACTCCTCAGTATATTTTTCAAGATCTTTAATCTCATTTATCCCCTTGAATTTCCCATAATCGACCTCACC
>JACQRL010000421.1 GCA_016206485.1 Planctomycetota bacterium
CTTAAAGGAGAAATATCCTGAGGAATGGAAATATATACGTTTTGAAACCAGAACCGATTTCAATGAATTAACCTCAGAACAAAAGAAAAGGTTAAATGAGTTGATTTTTGCTGATTCTGACTTCATTAGAATGTATGAATTAATCAAGAAAGCATCTGATATGCCCTCTTGCCGTTTTAATCTAAGATATGAAGATGGTTGGGCTATAGAACTTCCGCATTTATCAAAGATACGAGAAATCGCAAGGATTTTGGGTTTAAGAATTATTCTCTTAACGGAACAAAATAAATATAATAAAGCGCTGGAATCCGGACGAATTGGACTGCGACTTGTTAATGCGCTGCGGGATGAACCATTTTATATCTCTCAATTGGTTAGAATGGGTTGTGGCAATGTTATATTTTATGCACTGACCGAAACAATTTCAGACATCCCTGCGGACAGTATATTAATAGATGCCTCCCATGGATTGATTACGGAAATAAGGTTGATAAATTATAATCTGTTTTTGACGAAGGGATTAAACGCTGAGATTGCATGGGGGAATAATACTTTTAAAAGGATTCACCGATGGATGTTTAGCAGAGATAAAAACATTATGGAATATTGGTTCATTCATGAGAGTGATAACCCACTCAGGATAATCTTTTGGAAATTATATACGAGTTTTCTTGGAAAACCATGTGTCAAAAAAGATAATGCTTTTTACCTTCGCTACATGACTAATGCAATAGAGTTTTCTTTTGAACCTTACTATAAAGTAAAAAATAGGATAAATGAAACGGAAAGAAAATTAGACAGGTCTCTCAGATGGAAATATCCTTTAAGCAGCATGGTTTTGCCTTCATTTGGAAGTTTTCACAGCCAGCAGGCAGAATATATTTCTTCATTTGATGTATTGAGACTTGCCCTTATCCTTAAGATTTATAAAATAGAAAAAGGGATATATCCTGATTCTTTAGATGCACTCATGCCAGATTACCTTTTAGAACTACCAAAAGACCCATTTATTGGAAAGGATTATATCTATCGTAAAGAAGGCGATGGCTTTATAGTTTATGGTGTAGGAATGAATGAGAAAGATGACGGAGGTCTTTTTGAAAGACGAAGTTGGGGAATAAAGAAGGATGATTTAATCTGTCGCTCATCTAAATAAATAGGAGGATGGTATGCTAAAGGCGTTATTCTGGAAAGAATGGCGGGAGAGTAGGCTGTTGTTGGCAATCGGGCTTTTACTTATGTCAGGTCTCTTTTTTATTTTAACTTATGTTATTAACAATATTACTTTAATTGCAACATTCTATTTTTTTACCATAGTCCTTATTGGATTTATTCCTCTCTTTGGTGCACGTGCTTTTTCGGCCGAAGAGTCTAACTTGACGTTTCTTCTAGCTAAACCAGTAAATAAACAAACTATTGTTACTGTGAAGATGATTAATGGGTTTGTCAATATACTAATTATTCTGTTAATTCCTGTGATTACAATCTGCTTCACAAATATTCGTAGGGCAACTCATATAGTAAATTCTGTTTTTACTATCTATGATTCTTTGAGTACCAAACTTATAGTTACGTATATCCTTTCTTTAATCCTTTTTTATACACTTTCATTTTTTATGTCAAGCCTATTTTTCACTACAACAATAAGTGTTTTGATTGGAATTTTTGGGACTTTGTATATTAGCAGTGGCTCGTATATTCTATTAAATAAGTGGGGAATGACAAATTTTCACCCGTATCTCTTAATCGCTATTTTTTTACTTTTCTTATTCCTTTCCTACTTCATCTTTATGCGGAGAGAGGTGAGGTAATAAGAACCTTTTATATCTTCTGTGAAGAAATACGAAGGGATGTTAGGTTTGTAGATTTTGCAATGAAACATATAAGGAGATGAGAATATGACAGCAGAAATAAGCAATAGGATAACGCTTTGCATGCTAATTCTTGGGATATTATTATCAGCCCCTCTTTATTCAGCAGTTCGGGAAAATACTGAAGCAGTATCTCAACCGCAGAAATTCGCCTATGTGGTTTGGCGGAACTGGGGAGAAGTACTTTTAAATGAAGTATGGGTAGCCCAACCTGGTAAAAAGGCGCCGGAATACGTTAAGTCTTATCTGGGGGATGCAGATGTTTCCTGGTTGCCAAAGGGAAATAAGTTTTTTGTTAAAACCGAGGTACATTTTGGCTGGAGTTCGTTATCTACTACAAGAGTATGGGTTTTAGACGCAGACGGTTCAGAGAGTGTAATAAATTTTCCTCCCGGTTATGATATCCTGTATTTTGGAGTATCTCCGGATGGCACAAATCTCGTCTTTTGTGGTCATAACCGGAAATCCTCATATAGTTCTGCCGATTCCGGGGTTTGGGTGTGTGATATCAAAGGCAATAAGTCCTGAGGAGAATGCGGAAAAGGTCTGTGAGAGCAAAATACATTCTATAGGGGACCTTTTGTACACCTTCTTAGAAAAACATAATGGTGAATATCCCGAAGATTTAGTTGCATTATTGAATTTCTCTATGCAAAGGCCATTGCAGGAATACGAGACGAGAAA
>JACQRL010000427.1 GCA_016206485.1 Planctomycetota bacterium
AAATAATGGAACTAAATCTTCGAGTTCAAGAAACTATAAATTTTTTGTCACAGAAAGTAAAACAGAAACCTAAAATAGGAATTATTTTGGGTACAGGTTTAGGTTCTCTCGCAGATAAAATTAAAGTTGATGCAAAGATCAATTATGAGGAGATACCGCACTTTCCAAAGGCGACAGCTGTTGGACACAAAGGTGTTTTGATTTTTGGCACGATAGCTGGGAAAAGTGTAGTAGCAATGGAAGGAAGATTCCATTATTATGAAGGTTACAGCCTGAAAGAAGTCACATATCCTGTTCGTATCATGAATGTATTGGGATGTAAAATATTAATTGTTTCTAATGCATCCGGAGGGATGAATCCTAATTATAAGAAAGGTGATATCGTTGTTATAAAAGATCATATTAATTTGATGGGAGTAAATCCTCTCATAGGTCAGAATGAGGACAAATTTGGACCAAGATTTCCAGATATGTCAGAACCCTATGATAGAAATCTGATTAAAATAGTTGAACTTGTCGGTCAGAAGTTGGGAATTCAAACCAAGCAAGGAGTATATGTTGCAGTTTCAGGTCCTAATCTTGAGACACCTGCAGAATATCGTTTCTTGCGTATTATCGGAGCAGATCTTGTAGGGATGTCGACTGTTCCTGAGGTTATTGTTGCAAGGCATCAAGGAATACGTGTTGTTGGTCTTTCTGTTGTTACTGATATTGGATTTCCTGGTACACCTGAACCGCTGACTGTCGAGGAAGTTATCAAAGTTGCAGAGGAAGCTGAGCCATATTTGACAATGTTGATCGAAAAGTTTATAGAGCGGCTTGAAGATAGAACCTTACAATGACTTTTGATCAGAGAATAAAAGAAGCACTGGATAAATATCCGACCAAAAATTCTGCGTTGCTACCGATTCTTTATATTTTGCAGGAAAAATATGGGACTATATCACAAATCGCTATTGAAGAAGCGGCCAAGTGGACAGATAGCTCCCCTGCTTTTGTGTACGGTGTTTTCTCTTTTTATACGTTTTATAAGCGTGAGGATGAGGGGAAATATAGAATTTGGGTTTGTTCGACTATTTCATGCAGCGTGTGCGGGTGTAAAAGTTTGTATGAACAGATTAAAAACTATTTGAATCTGAATGGAGTAACTACAACTCCGGATGGATTGTTTACACTGAAAAAAGCAGAGTGTCTCGGCGCCTGTGAAATCGCCCCAGTTGTCCAATTTGAAGATGAATATATTGGGAATGCCGACATAGAAACGATCAAAAATAAAATTGAGTTGATTCGAACAAATGAAAGTAAATTATAAACCTGTTTTAACAAGATTTTTTTCTGATCCTAATTCGCACAGATTGAATTTCTATCTGCAAAATGGAGGGTATAAACAGGCAAAGCGTGTTCTTACTGAGATGAAGCCGGAAGAAGTTATCGATTTTATCAAAAAAAGCAATCTTAGAGGGAGAGGTGGCGCTGGTTTTTCCACAGGCATGAAATGGAGTTTTATCCCGAAAAATCTCGGTAAAGATATTTATCTGGTATGTAATGCGGATGAAAGCGAACCCGGGACATTTAAAGATAGGATTTTAATTGAAAACGATCCGCACGCACTCATTGAAGGAATAATTATCGCTTCTTATGCGATTGGAGCGAAAAAATCATTTATTTACATACGGGGAGAGTTTGTTGAGCAGTATAAGATTTTAAATAATGCGATTCAAGAATCGTATGTGTCCGGATATCTTGGTAAAAATGTCTGTGGAACAAATTACTCACTAGATATAATACTTCATAGAGGAGCCGGGGCTTACATTTGTGGAGAAGAAACAGCGCTTCTTAGTTCCTTGGAAGGAAAAAGAGGTTACCCGAGGATCAAACCTCCCTTTCCTGCAATTAAAGGACTGTATGAAAGCCCAACTATTGTGAATAATGTCGAAACGCTTGTTACAGTGAAACATATTTTTGAAAATGGGATTGAATGGTTTACCTCCATAGGGACACCAAAAAGCCCTGGACCAAAACTATATTGCCTTTCTGGCCATGTAAAAAAACCTGGTTTGTATGAACTTCCGCTTGGGATGCAGCTTAAAGATTTAGTTTTCGATTATGGTGGAGGTGTTAAAAATGATCTTCGTGTTAAGGGAGTGATTCCGGGAGGGAGCTCTTCTGGTGTCTTAAAGGATGATGAGCTGGATATTATAATGGATTTTGAATCGCTTATGGCAAAGGGTATGATTTTAGGGACAGCGTCAGTTATCGTTCTTAACGAAAATGTTTGTATGGTTGATGCTTTGTGGAATATTGCCAGATTTTATCATCATGAATCTTGTGGGCAATGCACCCCATGTAGAGAAGGAAGCGGCTGGATAGAAAAGCTTCTTGAAAGGATTGAGCGTGGTCACGGAACAAAGGATGATCTTAAAATAATGAGTGAAATCGCCAAAAATATGGTAGGCAGAACAATTTGTGTGCTTGCTGACGCACTTGCAATCCCTGTTGAGCATTTCGTAAAGAGATATTTCAATGAGTTTGAAGCCCATATTTTACATAAGGGTTGTCCAAATAGACAATTAGCAGCTTCTAATACCTGATTCGTTACACGTTTCAACCAAAATCTTATATCTTAGTTTAAGATTAATTGACAGAGAAGTTCAGCAAATTAAATTTACTCGAAGTTTCTTTAGTTAGGAGGTACATGTGAAACGTAATTTAGGATTATTAAGCGTTCTATTTGTGGTTGTAATTGCCATCAATATTTATCTAATCTTGTCGCACGGAGTTGGAACTACAAATCCTAACGAGTTAGCAGGTTTTGAATGGAGCAATCTCTGGATTTTTTGGTTACTGACTGCTCCTCTTGGCTCTGCAATCGCTTTGATTTTCACATATGTTTTCTTTAAACAGATGAAAAAATGTGATCCCGGTAATGACCGTATGCAGAAGATAGCAAGGGCTGTTCGTGAGGGAGCTTTTGCATACTTAAGGCAGCAGTATAGCGTTGTCGGTATGGTTTTCTTTGTTCTGCTTGTTGTACTGTCAATTATGGCTTTTGTATTTGAGATTCAGTTTAGGTGGGTACCAATCGCATTTTTAACAGGTGGATTTTTCTCAGGGTTGTGCGGTTTTATCGGGATGAATACAGCAACACTTGCGTCGAACAGAACTGCTCAGGCGGCCATGCAGTCTTTAAACAGCGGTTTGAGAGTTGCTTTAAGAAGCGGCGCAGTTATGGGACTTGTTGTTGTAGGTTTCGGTTTATTAGATATCTGTCTTTGGTTCATTGTGTTAAATAATGTTCTTATGCTCTCACTGCATGAGGTTACGGTATCAATGTTAGCGTTTGGAATGGGAGCAAGCACTCAGGCATTGTTTGCCAGGGTTGGTGGAGGTATATACACCAAAGCAGCGGATATGGGAAGTGATTTAGCTGGTAAAGTTGAGGCTGGAATTCCAGAAGATGATCCCAGAAATGCGGGAGTAATTGCTGATAATGTTGGTGATAATGTCGGAGATGTCGCAGGTATGGGTGCGGATCTCTATGAATCTTATTGTGGAGCTATTCTTGCTACAGCTGCGATTGGTTTTGCGACTGCAAAGAGTTTTGGAGCTACCAGTGCTGTTGATGCTCTTCCTTGGGTATTGCTTCCGATGTCACTGGCTGGGCTTGGAAATATTGCTTCGATATTAGGAATATACTTTGTCAAGACCGAAGAAAAAGCTTCATTAAAAACACTGATGGCGGCACTTTTTAAAGGAATTAATGCGAGTACAATCATGATTTCTATATTTTCACTTGGATTGATATGTATGTTGCTTGGGTCATTTTTAACACCTCAGATGAAAAATATACTCGGTCAGTCATATACTGAAATCGACCTTGGATTTATTAAATGCACGACGTATTGTCTTGGTGTTTTTGCGGCAGTACTTTCAGGTTTGATTGCGGGATGGATAATTGGTAAGGCTACAGAGTACTTTACATCAAATGATTTTCCGCCGACTCAGAACATTGCAAAACAGGCGATAACCAGCCCTGCTACTGTTATAGTCGAGGGCATTGCTGTGGGTATGTTGGCAACATGGATAAGTATAGTTTGTGTTGTTGCTGCAATATTTGTTTCATTTTGGCTTACTGGCGGATTTGTTGATCCAATAAGAGGTTTGTATGGTATCTCAATGGCTGCAGTAGGAATGCTTTCTACTTTGGGAATAACATTGGCAACAGATGCCTATGGTCCAATTGCTGATAATGCAGGAGGTAATGCTCAGATGAGCAATCTCCCACATCAGGTTAGGGAAAGGACGGATGCGTTGGATGCTCTGGGTAATACAACGGCAGCTACCGGCAAAGGATTTGCTATCGGATCTGCGGCTCTTACAGCATTGGCATTACTTGCAGCATATGTTGAAGAAATTCGAGGAAACCTTCAGTCAGTTCAAAAAGTTAAGTCACTCGAAATCAGAGAAGTATCGTTTGACGAGGCATCGAATACGCAGATTACGACCACCCGAAAAGTTCCTATTGAAAAAGCATCCTTGTCAGATTTTATGGCTAAGTACGAAGTCACATTGATGAATCCAAATGTTATATCGGGATTGTTTATCGGATCAATGATGGTATTTCTATTTTGTGCGTTGACACTTAAGGCTGTGGGCAGAAGCGCAAGCGGTATGGTAGGTAAAATTGTTCAGGAGCTTAAGAGGCCGGGCGTAATGGAGGGAAAAGTTGATCCTGACTACGCTGGTTGTGTTCAAATTGCTACTGCAGGTGCTCAGAGAGAAATGATACTTCCTTCACTCATAGCTATAATTGTCCCGATCGTGACTGGCGTGTTGTTCAATGTTTCCGGTGTTATGGGATTGCTTGCCGGAGCATTAGGAACAGGTTTTGTTACGGCGATAATGATGGCAGCTTCAGGTGGTGCTTGGGATAATGCAAAGAAATGGATTGAAGGTGGAAATCTAGCTGGGCATCCCAAGGGTTCAATTGCTCATAAAGCCGCAGTAGTTGGTGATACTGTTGGTGATCCATTTAAGGATACATCTGGTCCTTCATTGAATATTCTTGTTAAACTGATGAGTATGGTAGCTATTGTGTTCGTTGGTATAACACTGACTCTTGGAGACAAGATCGGTTCTTGGTTAAAATAAATGGTGTTGTGTAGTTTATTCTAACCAATCTACAATCTGAAATTTACAATCTGAAATGTGTGGCGTGCCCAGCCCTTTGGCTTAGTATACAACTGGTTCAAAGAGCTGGGCGGGGCTAGCTCAGTTGGTAGAGCAGCTGACTCTTAATCAGCAGGTCCCGGGTTCGAATCCCGGGCCCCGCATACTCAACGTACATTGTACACTGCAGCAATGTTAAGTGAACATTGTATTAATGTATCAATGAACTAAATGAACTGG
>JACQRL010000422.1 GCA_016206485.1 Planctomycetota bacterium
ATATCCTTGGTTTAAAAATGTTAAGATATCATCCATTATCAATGTAAAACTATTTCATAATCATCATCTATATTGGCCAGACTTAGATATTGATTTATCTACAGAAATCTTGGATAACCCGGAAAAATATCCTTTAACATACAAATAATAAGTTCTACTCAAGCAACTCACTGCACCCGGCCATCCGCTGAAGGGATGGTGAGGGAGTTCTATCGTTATAGTGAAAAAGTATGGAAATACTATCTTGAATAAATCAGAAGCACCTGCATTAGTGGGAATTGTTCCAAGAAAAAACCTATGGGATGTAGTCCGGAACCAGAGATGGTATCATATACCGGTTGAGTCCTCACCCCGCAATTTGTTAGAGATAAAATATTTATCCTTTTACTTCCCTTCTGTTTTTGGTGAAAAATTTCAATATCAGGTAATTCACTATGCGCCGGTATTTAAGATAGATACTGTTAAAAGAATCCAACTTTTCCCTGATGAGCCGCTGAACCCCAGGGCAGACAAGGACTACTATCAAATCCACTTAGGCGGGATTAAAGAGTTGCCTCGCCCTATTCCCAGCAAAAGATTCAGAAGAATTGTCCATATCCCCACTACTCTCCAGAGATTATTCTCGGCTGAAGAGATAAATGATTTATACGACACCAGTCCTATTGAGGACAAGATGTATAAGGGATTGCGAAGAAAGAATATTAATCCTGAGAGACAGATGTTCGTTTATCTTGGTTACCAAACCTATTGCCTGGATTTCTGTATCTACTGTAAGAAGGCAAATATTGACGTTGAATGTGACGGCGAAAGATACCACGCCCTCCCGGACGCCTTTACTAAAGACCGTATCCGTAATAATCAATTAGAAAGTTTCGGCTGGCATGTTTTGAGGTTCTCTGGAAAAGACATACACCGAAATCTTGAAAATTCCCTGGTAACAGTTGAGCGAACTATTTCAAACCTTAAAGGGTTAAAAAAGTAACTACCTAAAAATTTCCGCTTCGGCAAGTAAAAATAAGTTGCATTCCATAGGGAATAATGGTATATTTTAAAACAGTAAAGAAGCGATTAAGCAAAAGAGAACAAACTAAATGCGTTCTAAAATATCCTATAAAATACGGAAAAAGAAGACTTCCCCTATTAAGGATGAAGCCCTTTCCACGACTTGTTCAACCATATCAATAACATCTGACAAATTAGATGGTTTTACTGATAAGATTTTTCAGGGTGATTGCATTAACGGGATGCAGTTAATCCCATCAAATAGCATAGACCTGGTCATAACAGACCCGCCTTTTGCCATAGACTTCAAAGCAAAACGAAGTAATTACAATAGAACTGCCTCACGGGTATTAGAAGGCTATACTGAAATACCCAGGGGAAAATATTATGAATTTACCATCAACTGGATAAAGGTTGTTTATCGGGTTCTTAAAGAATCAGGTAGTATGTATGTATTTTCCGGATGGAATAATCTCAAGGATATTCTGAATGCACTTGATGAAGTAGGTTTTACTACGGTTAACCATATCATCTGGAAGTATCAATTCGGGGTAGTCACTAAAAGGAAGTTTGTAACCTCTCATTATCATTGTCTATATGTTTGTAAGAACGACAATAAAAGGATATTTTTCCCTTATGCGAGATATGAGAAAAACTCCAAAGACAGAGGTGGCGGAAGCTTACACTATGAAGACAAAGAGGACGTCTGGGTGATAAAAAGAGAATATTGGAATGGCGACCAAAAAACTCCGACTAAACTTCCAGCCGAGCTGATTGAAAAAATATTGCATTATTCCAGCAAAGAAGGTGATATTGTTTTAGACCCATTTTTAGGTTCTGGCCAAGTTGCTGTGGTTAGCAAGATGTTAAAAAGACACTATATTGGCTTTGAGATTGTCAAAGAGTATTACGAGTTTGCCAAGAAAAGATTGGAGAACAATCTATACAGAATCAAGTCAAGTGACAAAGATGAACAGACTCTGTTTGATTTGAATTATGAAAAACGATAAAACTCTCCTCATTTAAATAGCCGAAATCGGCAGACATAATTCCTCTAAGCCAGCCATTCAGTTAATAGAACCGTTCCAATATTTCTTTGATGACCAGAATAATGTAATTCGTGCAGAATTATATAAACGAAATGGACCATGTACACAGCGCGAGTTACTCACTCGTTGTCTTCTTCTGAATGCTATTTTGGACCAAGGACCGGATATGAAAGGTCTAAGGCAAATGTTTATACGGGTTACTAATGAACTCTATCGTCATGAAATCAGAATCTTTCATCGCCCATTAGATTTCTTTAAGGAATTAGGGATTTCTATAGACAGTATTGAAAATACGCATAAGGCAATAAGAGACTTACGCGCTGAACCTTGGGCAAAGGAAAATCAGTCTAATCCCACAAAGTATAACTTATTTATGGATAATTCCAAACAAGTTTTAAATTATGCTATATTCCGTTGGGGTGTACCCTTATGCGTTCCCCTTCTTCTGGAGAAAGACCTGCAGAAAGTGCAAAAAGAGATAGATGAACCTCTTATTGAGTATATTGAAAGGCATAAATCGGCTGAACTGATGAGCCAGGAAATTAAAGATAACGAGAGATATGGTCTTGGTAAATCTATCGGCGATAAAGCCGGAC
>JACQRL010000046.1 GCA_016206485.1 Planctomycetota bacterium
GTGAACATCCCTGGGAGATATTTCTATTTTTTTTGTCTTTGTCGGAATAATTTATTATATGGAAAACCTTACATGGACTTTGATCTTTGATTGCGAACACACACATTCCGTGATCTGCCCATGCATATGCATAATATACTCCGTCATGCTCAACAATTGAATACAGTTCCTGTAAAATATTGGGGCTTGCTGTACCGCGTGCAAGCACTTTTTCTTGTCTGTTCATCACAATAATTTCAGAGTTTTTTGTTTGAACTAAAAATTTGTCTTCATTTTCGTCAGTTATGACGCTTCTCATCTCTTTAAATTCATTTTGATCTTTGATTGAGGAGTTATAGCCACGGGATTCCATATCGATTCTGATGCAAACATAATAATTCAAAAGATAACTCAGCGTTACATTCAGAGTTACGTATAGAGCTGTATCAGCAGCATAGACTTGTTTTATATTAACCAAATTTTGATCAGGACTCACTTGCAAATCTTTAATTTTTATTTCTCCTGTAATCATAGATTGCACATTAAGCATTCCCCCGCTTATCCAAACATTGCAGAGATCACTGCCAACTTTTATGATTTTTCCGCGTGGGATATCGTCACGTATTATAGTTAGCTCACTCGTACCGGTTCTATACTCATATAAACGGGCTCGGTCATGGGGCATCTCTTCTACAATATATATCTTCCTATCAGTCCTAAAAATTCTCAGGCCGTTATTTGTCTTAAAAGTTTGAAGGCGTATTTCTTTTCCGGAAACAGTATTTATTTGAACCATATCACTTTTATATTCAGCGCGAATAGTTGACCATTTATTCTCATAAATAATCTTCTTTACAACAATTGAAAAAATAGAATTTTCAAACTCAGCAATATAATGAAATTTGGTTGTATTTATTACCCTAATAGAAGATATTTTTTCGAAGAGAAACAGCCCACCGATGAGAAGTTTAAGCACATCTTTGAAAGATAGTTTTGACACGATTTCTTCGTCACCAGGATAGTGTTGGGTACGAGTAATATGCCCAACCTTCTGACCGAAATTGGCCAGAAGTTTAAGCACATCTTTGGGAGATGGTTTTGATACGATTTCTTCGTCACTAGGATAGTGTTGGGTATGAGTAATATCCCTAACCATCTGATCGGAAATGGTCAAACGAAATATATCCCCTTCCGGTTTTACTTTCGGCGGACGGAAATAAGATTTCAAATCTACAAACCATTTTGCGGGGCCCCTTTTTATGATCGCTGCCAAGCGACGAAAAGCCCAGTAAACGGCAACCCACGCGGATAGATGCGGCACGAGAGAAGTTGTTTCTATGTATTTCCACTTCCCGTCTAACTTTGTGACTACCCCTGCGTGTCCAACCAGGTTGCTGTAGAGATTACCGTTCTTCGTGGATTCAATAGACACATAAGCGGCGGGCAACCTAACATAACGCGCCATTAAATAAAAGTAAAGGCTGGAGGTATCGCAAATAATAGGAATATATTTCCCCTCATCAATTAAATTTTGAGCTGTGCTTCCCCAGCTTCTACCATTATAACGATGAGATTTAGGACTATATACGAGATATCTTTTCATTAGGGTTTTTATAGCTTTTAACTTTTTCTGGTCAGTGGAATTTTTGACTGGCTCTAAAACATCCTTCCAATCTCGCGGGAAATCGCGCAGCTCATTCTCGGGTAAAGGAGTCTCGTCGTATTTCAAATCGCGCAGCTCCGAATAGGTTTGGATAGTCCAGCTGAGGGTGAGCAGTCCTGTGGCAGATTCATCTATTTCTACTGTGTCACTGTTCTGGTTCCAGTGAAAACGCGCGGGATTACCCTTTTCATCTGTAACAGCCACATCAACTATTTTACCGTCCATGAGCTGGTAAAGACCAATCTTTTTCTGTTCATCGGTTACCTGCGCATGGATTGTCACTTTGCGCAAGGGTATGCCTCTGGTCTCTCCAAGTTGCGCATCCAGCTTTCCCAACCATTCACCATCTGCATCAATGTGAGGGTAGATACCTCTGATCAAATGGCTGGGAAGTCTCCCTTTAACTCTCCCATACCGTTGCTTCTTGATAAATATACTTCCTCGGATGGGTGCAGTCGCACTTGTAAAACGATCGGGATCATCCCTTGGCCTGCGTGACCCACCAACAAAAGTAGGAACACGGAAAAGTGGCCAATAAAGTAATACCAGAAGCGTAACCCCCAATTTTAACAAACTCAGAAAATCAGAAGGTACTGGAACAGGGGGTACTGGAAGTGGAATAGGTACAATTCCCCAATTGTTAAAATCAGGGAACATATCCTTTAATATTTCTCTCTCATGTTCCGGGTCTTTCTTGGGTTCTACTTTTTTTTGTTCCAGGATCTTTTCTACTCTTACTTGAGCTTCATGGAAAAATGCGAAGACTTGAGATGCAACCCGAGGCGCTGCGGGAACCAAAACTGTAAAGGTTAGGATGACAAAAGCTGCGATAGGCACAATCGCGGGCATCCATTTTCTCAGTATTTTTATGAAGTTAGAGAATATTTTATTTGTGCGTGTCTGCAAATGTTCTGAATCTTCAATTTGCTCTTGATCGCGGGTGGTCACTTTTGGGGTTTCTCCCATATCTTTCTTTGATCTAAAGAGGCTCCTTTCTATGCGCGCCAGTAGAATTTCCGGATCTTTCGCCTGATTTTCAAAAACCGCCTTATCCAAAATGAAGATCTCCTTAGACCCAATCTGAGCATGTGTTACAATCGGATCCCCGGCTTTGGGTTCTGAACCAAAATCTGCTGTAAAAAATTTAAGGTTGTTCCTCCCCAAATGATTGAAAATAGGATGATCGGAAATATCCTGAACCTCAGGGATCGTCCCTAGGGACGATTCATCCCATTCAATCAGGTCTTTGTCAATCAGGATGACTGGGCTGCTCAGTTCCTGAAAACGCGCCCATTCCGAGTCGTTGGGAAGAAACGTTCTGTGTTGGCTTCTATAATGTTCTAACAAACCGCTGGGTTCCCCCAATTTCTCTTTCATGTACCAAAACAAATCCGTGCAGTCTTCCAACGTGCCTTGAACAAGTCCTTTCTCTGATCGAGGCTGTTTGATTTTTAATAGAACTGCGAGAGTGTTTATTAAGGCAAACCGGTTCTCAATTTCTCTAGCTGGATCTACAAGCTTGTCAATCATCATTTTCATGCCCCGTATGGCCACGGTCGGTTTCTGGTCGCTGGGGACCAAGTTGAACACGCCTCTCTCCTCGCTGATATCGGAATCGTGAGGCAACTCAAATAGGGCCTCCCGCAGGAGGTTCACTTTCCCCCGAACCCAATGACTTTCTATTTCCACACCGCTTAACCAC
>JACQRL010000431.1 GCA_016206485.1 Planctomycetota bacterium
CTTTTTCCTTATCCATCTAATATGCTACATATCCTACCAAAAATTCCCCCAAAAAGCAAGGGAAAAACTTTTTTTAATTCCCATACCTTCAATGCGAACCTGTAGGGGTTTGATTTATCAAACCCGCAATACCGTGCGTCATAAGTGGCTCCCCTACAATACATTAAAAAGGAAATTCCTTACTTTCCCGCAATGGCTTATAACGGAGACGGATTCCTTACAAATCAAGAGAAGCCCCTTTTTGTTTTAACCATGCGATTTGTTTTAAATAATCTGGTATAACCTTATCAACTCCATTCCAAAATTGTGCACTATGCCTTTTGTATTTAAAATGAGCAAGTTCATGAACGACCACGTATTCAATCACAGACACCGGCGCCATCATGATCTTCCAGTGAAAATTGACTTTCGGTTTCTTAGTTGAGCAGGAAGCCCAGCGGTTTTTCAAATCCAGGATAGATACTTCCTCGGGGTAAACACCCATGACCGCCGCATATTTATGAACACGAGGAGTAAGGAATTCCTTTCCTCTATTGCGGTAGAACTCCTTGAAGGCATGCTGTAGCCTACTACTGATTCCAACCGGAGCCAAGAAGTACCTTCCATGAAATCGAATTTCGTCCACCTTGTCGCTGTATTGCAAATAATAATTCCGTCCAAGATAAAGAAACGACTGCCCATTTACCGGCTCGCGTTTAACAGCTGCTTTATTCAACAATATGCGCCTTGATTGATATTTGTGGATTTTATATTCGTTCTGTTTTAATATTTCATTTACTCGGTCATTATCAAGCCGTTCTGGAACCAGTGCCGTTACTGCGCCATCACGTTCAATGTAAATACTCGCCGTTTTACGTTTACTCCGCTTTATAGATATCTCATATTCATCAAGCATGATAATTCCTAATCTCATCCTCGCGATTTTTGGCGAGGTTAATTATCTCGTTAGTAATGTTCGGGGCATTTTTCTTCAATGCTTCTACACCGCTATAATCTAACTCATCGCGAATCAAACACTCAAGTTGACGTCTTTCCGATGGCCTTTGCCAGAAATTCGGTACAGACAGACTGTTCTTGATATGCTCAAACAGCTTTATAGTAATTGTCGCCACTTGCCTTACAACCTGTTCGTTAGATTTATCAATCGCCCCCGTCATCATGATCAAATCAAAAAAAGGTGCCACATGACTGGAAACAGATTGCCCGGATGCTTCTCGTCCTGCGGCCATTTCATCCCGGAGTTTTGTCAACTCGGCAACAATAGCATCCCAGTGTTCTTTGTGGGCATCGAGAATACGCTGTAGTTTTTCGCTGAACATTGTATAAAGCGCCGGATCTTTATCCATATTGACTTTAATATGCCACCGGATGGCGTGTTCCATTTCCGATGCTTTTGCCTTACCTGTTTTATTATGGGCATCCAGCACCTTTGGAAAATCATCCGATAATAATTTGACCGGCGGTATTTTAGAATCGATGCCCATAGACTCAAGGTATTTGTCTATCAACTTGCGAACCTTAGCGCCTGCCCATTTAATATCAAGGGTTTCATCTTTATATCTATCCCGCATCCGCATGAGAATATAGCCGAAGCGTTTTGCGGGCACATAATATTCTTTGACCATGGAAGCGTTAAATAGAAGGTCAAGACTGTCAAAAAAGGCTTTAATGTAAACATCAAACTGGGCGCGGAATTTAACATCGGCCCCGAGCCGCATGCACTCCTCAACGATGTCCCACTCAACTTTCTGATCCGTAATGCGCTGATTTACAAATGCCTCTATCTGTTTCACTCCGTATTCAACGAACAGTTGAAGTACTCTGCGATACCGTGACTCAAGTACCGGGATTTCTTTATCAAGACCCCTAAAATAAGCACTCAGATCGGATAACTCTTTCTCATCAGTCTCGGTATAGATTGCAAGAGCGTCCTTAAGGTGCTGGGCAACGCCAAAATAATCCACTACGATGCCATGTTCCTTTACATACCCATTTTTCATAACCTTGGTTCGGTTGACACGGGCAATGGCCTGCATCAAATCGTGTTCACGCAAGTTCTTGTCCATATACATAACCTGTTCCACCGGTGCATCAAAACCTGTTATAAGACGGTCGCAAACGCATAAAAAAGCAACGCCCGTTTCCGGTTTTTCAAAATGCCCGCTTTCGGTTTTTTTGTAATCAAAATCTTTTTTAAAATTTTCAACTGCATCCATCTCCTGTGCATGTCTTCGCGCTGAAGATACATACCCCGGCTCATTATTGTCCATCATAGTCACCCAAGCAGCAACTTTGATGAATTGCATTTGTTCTATAAGTTCATTGTCACGCTCCTTCTCCGGCTTTTCCATCTCTTTCGCTATGCGGCTCTTAAGAGCCTCTTCAATCTCATATTTGTAGCGGCAAGCGGCAACAATAGAACAGCCAACTACCTGCGCCTTGAAACCATTTGGCAGGATTTCTTGCGTATAGTGTTCTACGATATCCTCCGCAATCTTCTTGATGCGTTCCTTAGACTCCAGATACGCGATTAAAGTGCCATAGCGCCGCTGGATTTCCTGCCGCTCTTCTTCCGTGCGCTCACGGAACATATCCTCGAATTCCTGCTTAAAAAGCTCTTTGTTAAGAATCTGGTCTTTGCTGGTGCGGCCAATATACACAATATCCACCGTGGCATGATCGGCCACTGAATTGGGCATCTTATACACATCAATAAAAGTCCCGAATCGTTCATGCGTCTTTTGTTTATGGCGTTCTGTAAGAAGCGGCGTTCCGGTAAACGCAATTTTGACGGCATTGGGGAACCCAACAAGTAGATTACCTCCCATGTCGCCGCCTTGTGTCCGATGTGCCTCATCAATAAGCAATATGATACGCTCACTTGGATTGATAGTTTTAAAAGGCTCAACCCGTGGCACTACACCGCTATCTATGAGTGATTGCGCAGAAACACCATTCTGTGCTAAAAATTTGTGCACCATAACCATACTTAAATTAGAAGTGGTCGTTTTCAACTTATCCAGATCCCGCCGATGCTCAATAAGAGTAACGCTCTCGCCGGTCAATACCGCGGTCTCAGACAACTGGTCTTCAAGGTCTGTGCGGTCATTAATCATAACAACCTTGTAGTCTTTTAAATCATCGGTATCCCGCAGTTTCCTCACAAGAAACACCATAATCAGTGACTTTCCTGAACCTTGTGTGTGCCAGATAACTCCACTGCGCTCAAATGGCGTTTTGCCGGTACGCAACCGTTCAATAATTTTGCCAACTGCCCGATACTGTTGATAACGGCATACCACTTTAGCGACTTCGCCTTTTTTGATTTCCATAAAAACCGTGAAGTTTTTCAAAATATCAAGCAGAATGCCTTTATTAAGCACCCCATGAATAAACACTTCCTGCCGCTCCTCGTTGGGAACAATCTGAATAGTCTTGTATATTTCAGGAAAGATATCCTTCCAGTTTAGATAATGGTCAAATTCTCCTGTTATAGTGCCAAAGCGCGCTTCCGTTCCGTGGGTAATAATACTGAACAAGTTTATGTGAAAAAGCCGTTCATCACCTTCCTGCAAGCCATAGTCGTCATCACGGCGGTTAGAATAGCGGTTAATCTGAATAAATGCCTCACTTAATGGCTCGGCGACATCCTTATCTTTGCATTCTATAACCACAAAGGGCATACCGTTCACAAAGAGAACAATATCCGGAATGATAGCCGAACGGCTTGCGCCGGGAGTGTCAATGCGGAATTGATTGATAGCAATAAAACTATTCTTCTCCGGATGGCGGAAGTCAATCAGACGCACCATAGGACTTTGCTCACCGGTGAGTTCATTTGTGCTTACCGTGGTATTTTTTATCAGAAGTTCAAAGACGGTCTTGTTTGTCTCCAGAAGCCCGCGGCCCGGGTGCTGAGTAAGTTCTCGGTGGACATCGTCAATCTGTTTATCTGTCATCCACTTCTTGCCGTCATCAGTTAGATTAATGTTCCTAATAGACTCCCGGAACACGCTTTCAAGGATAACCTCCTTAAATGACGTGCGCCTGCTTATCGCAGGATCCTGCGGAATAACACCGCAACCATGGTCAATAACTTCCCAGCCGATCTGGCGAAGTTTATCGAGAAAAGGTTGTTCTACATTTGTGTATTCGGACATATTCTATTCAACCTCGATTTCTTCTATTTTCCATATATCTTTCGCAAGAGTTGTCAGCATTACATGTCTCCTGTCGATACTTTCCGCCGTCCATTCGGTGAATGTCTGTAGTTTCTGGTTTATGCGATTTATGGAAGTATTATTTCCCACGGTATTCAGCTCAGCAATACTACTGGTGAGGTAATACTTACACTTTTTGTATTCTTCTTTTTTTATTTCGAAGAAATTATTCCCGATTGCTTTATTGATGGTCCCCTCCAACAGGGTGAGATTCCCGAGTTTATTTTTATATTCATCATAATCTTTACCCGGATTTTTCTGTGTGAAATCTTGTCGTAAAACAGGCTCAGGAGTATGTGGAAGAATATGTTCGATTTCAAGAACGGTATAGTCATCCAAAGAACCCGGGGTACGCAGCCCTTTATACGCCATATCGACAAACTGAGTCATCTTGGCCAGTAAGTATCTGGTCCGGTACTGCTGCATGGAGTTTAGTGTATAGCGCTTCATGTCATCGGTAATCTCTTCATCTTTTGGCTTCATATTTTTCTGGAATTTATCCTTAATAAATTCATTGAGCTTCTGCTTTTGTTCCTTCTCGTCAGAAATTTCACAAACAGCTCGTAACTCATCTGCCCAAAAGGAAAAATTGCGCTCCAATTCCTTGGTCGGCGTCTTGGTAAATATGTAGTAAAAAAGGAAACTTTCCAGCTGGGTGACGAAATGGTCAAAAAGAGGTTTCGGTAAATTGCTTGCGGCAAGAAGTAACACATAGTGGAGGCTGAACGCACCGCCGCATAGTTTCTTTAGATTGTTCATAACAATGCTGTCCTTGCCATCATTGCCTTTACCTGTAGAGAAGGTAACATAGCTCTCCACACTTCTGATGATTTTTCGGACAAATTCAAACGGTTTGTTCTCATAGTCGCACATCGCGGCATTTTTCTTGTTGATGAACCAATCGTAAATCTCATCTTCCCTAACTGTGGCATCGCTTCGGTCATTCTCGATCTTGTAATTTGCCATGAGAAAGTAACGCAGAAAACGAAGCGGTTTTTCCTTATTCTTTTCAAGTGGCTTGGTTATCTTTTTCCATTCGTTTTTAAGCCTGGTAAAATCCTCTGCCTTTACATTGGTAAAGAGCAGGTTTTTCAACAAATCCATGGGATTTAGCCCGATGCCACGCTCATTGATGGTTTCAAATATTTTAAGCGCACTGCTCACATCGGTTGAGATCTGAATAAAGACGACATTGTTTGCCAAATATCCCCAGTACTTTTTCAAGTATTTCTTATCCTGATAGTTCATCTGCAAGAAGCGATAAATATTGCTATAGGCATTTATCAGGTTTTCAAGCGAACCGTATGCCTTAATACCAGCCGATTGAATGGCATTCCTTGTTTTATCCGGATCGCTATTCACTTCGACCAGCTTACTCATAACCTCTCCTGAGCTTTCATATCGCGGATCGAGTTTTAAGCTTGTTTGCGTGTCTCCAGTGCCTGTCGTATAGCTCGTTGAGATGAGATCGCTTATAGTTCGAAACTGAAGTTCATTTTTGAACAAGTTCTTGAGAGCACAGAGCAACAGGAAAAAAGTCGTTAGCCGTTGCTGGCCATCGATGACCTCGTAATGATTTTTCTGGGCAGTAGGAGAAACAAGGATGGTGCCGATAAAATACTCATGACTCAATGAAGCATCAAATTCGTCGTTTATGTCATCAAGAAGTTGATTGACTTCTTTATCTGTCCAGACAAATTCCCGCTGATAATCCGGAACAATGTAAAAACATTCACGGAACGCCTCTTCAATGCTATACTTATGATTCTCAATTTTTGCCATTACCTACCTCCATCACATCAGATTCTTCGACCCTTACCCGCACTCGACCGGTTAAAAGATCAGACATAAATCCTTGTTTAAGAAATTTATATTTTCTAAAGATACCCTCTTCTCTCGATAGTGTTTGTTCAATGCTCAAACATATCTTGATCATGCCTTGTTGTTCTTTGGGGTCGGGCTTAACAATATAAAAAGATTTGAGATCTTTCATTGGTAATTGCGGCTGAGCAGATCCCGAAACTACCCGGCGAAATCCTATTTCAAATAAGTAATTTTTAAGCGAATAATAAAGAAATTCTGGCAATAGCCCCTGCTCTGCATTTCTTAAAATCAACATGCCTGAATTTATGCGTATATGTTCATAGGGGACATTATCTGAATAATATGCAATATTACCCACGGTTCCACGAGTAGTAATTACAGTGTCATACCGTTCAATCTTCCCGGTTCCCATGAGAGAATCTTTTGCTTGGTTAATAAACTGATTATTTTGAAACACGAATCCATTTTGCGTTACGTTATTTGCGTTCAGAAAGAGACAAAAACCTTGTTCTTCGAATTCATTTTCATGGGGATAATTTACCCCTCTATCACCATCAATAACTTGAATGCCCGTGTCTGATATTTTATTCACCTCCCACTCCTTTGGCACCCAGCCCAGTTCGGTCTGTTTATACAGATGGGGCGCAGCTTTATAGCGGGGGCGCAGTTTGCCGTTTGCATCCAGGCCGCGGGTAAAAAGGTTGTGCATCATGCCTTGCTTGATGGCTTTATATTTGGCGATTGCCGCCTCGGTATTTTCAATCACCGCGTCCACGGTGGAAAGAATCCGGGCGATCTTACTTTGCTCGGGAACATCAGGCATTAAAACTTCAAAACTATCAACGATGGCTTTATTAATATGAGGTTGTGCGCTTCCAACATTATAATTAAGAATTTTATTCTTATCTTTTTTCAGAACATAAAGTAAAAATCTCGGATCATGTTCTTTTGATGGAAATATCCCTGTTATTGATTGATTTCCCGACGTCTCTATCTCCAAAAGTGCCGACATTCCGGTAGTTGCTCCCGTAAGAGCTATCACTACGGTTCCAATAGGCATCAATTTAGCCGAACTATTTTTAAGCGCGCTATCAGAAATATAAACTGTGGGTTTTCTGATATAGCTATTTTTGCTCAATTCACCTGAATTTATCCAAGGGACTTTCCCGTTAACCCAATATTCTTGTACTGCTGTTGATGGAGTACCTCCGGAAGCCGTAAACGCAAAATCTTTTATTTTTCTAATTCGCCACTCACTCATACCCCGCCCCCTTTTTCTCCGCTCAATTCCGCTTCGATCTCTTCCACCGAGGGCAGACTGGACTTAAGATTATCCGGCAAAGCGCGGGTGAGTTCGTATTCTGAAATACCGATCGGTTTATGGATATCCCGCAAGGCATACTCAGCAAATATTTTGTCTTTTGTCTGACAGAGAATCAACCCGATGGTGGGCTGGTCATTTTCATGCTTGAGCAGATCATCCACCGCGGAGCAGTAGAAGTTCATCTTTCCGGCATATTCAGGTTTGAATTCCCCTTTTTTAATATCAATAATCACAAAACAGCGCAGTTTGATATGATAGAATAGCAGATCAAGATAAAAGTCTTTATCGCGGACAGTAAAATGGTATTGTCTGCCGACAAAGGCAAAACCAGCGCCCATTTCAATAAGAAACTTTTCCAGGTGCTTGATCAGTTCGGTTTCCAGTTCCCGTTCCTGAAAAGGCTCGGTAAGGGTAAGAAAATCAAATATATAGGGGTCTTTCAGTGTTTGCCGGGCTAAATCGGACTGTGGATCTGGTAGAGTCAGACTAAAATTTGAGACAGCTATTCCCTGCCGGTTATGCGCGTTACTTTTTATCATAAGACCCAAAACATCACGGCTCCAACCGTTTTGAATGATTTGCTCCATATACCAGAAACGAATGGATTGATCTTTGACTTTTTCCATAAGCATTATGTTGTGTCCCCATGGGATTTGGGAAACAAGCTGTTGCCCTTTCTGGCTGATAGAAATTGCGATATCCAATTGTGCCACAGGCTGTGTCACTTTTTTTATTGAATCGTCGGCGGTCAATTGTGCCACGGGTTGTGGCACAAATACCAGAGTTGAATATTCGCGATAGAAAGCCAACATCCGCTTAATATTCCGCTCCGAAAAACCTTTTACCTCCGATATATCGTTCTGAATGTCTTTTGCCAGCCTTGGGACGACACCCGCACCCCAACCCTCAATCTTCTGTCGTTGGTCAATCATGCGCCCGATATCCCAATACATCCTAATCATTTCCGCGTTGACAGAGAGAACAGCTTTTACCTGTGCTTGCCGGATGCGGTCTTTTATTTCGTTTAGAAGATTTCCGTATTGTACAAGGTCACTCATACCCCAACTCCTTCAAATACACTGCCAGTTCCTTGCTTGCTGCGTCACGTTCCGTTAATATGCTGTGCAGGGGCTGGTGATACTTTTCCCAAAGGTTTTCAAGGGCACTTCGCAGTGCTCGCTGGTACTGTGCCAGATACTCTTCAACCGTCGCATAAAGGGTTCGTTCCCAGCGAGCGAGAATAAGTCGCTTGGCTTCCGCTTCGTTTATTTTTTTGCGGGCTTCTTCAACTAATTTCTCCTTACGTTCTTTGATTTCTTTTACGATTTTCTTGCACTGTTTAAGTTCGGCATCTATTTTGACATGATGAGCAAAACGTTTCTCTTCTGCGAAAATTTGTTCTTCAATCTTTTTCGCGCCGGCATCAAGTTTTTGAATCTCTCTTTCAACGGCAGAAACACCGGTTCCTGCTTTTATCAAGGCTTTTTTCTGTTTTTCTTTATTCTTTAATTCTCGCGTTATTTCCTTAAGTTCTCCACCCAGAGTTTTAATACTTGCTTTTACTTCGGCAAGTTCGTCTTTAGGCCAAACTTCATAATCGTCCTCGCTCCACGCGCCTTCTTCCAGATCATTCACTTCCTTAAAAAGCGCTTCCAACTCATCCCGGCGCGCTTCGTTATCACGCAATTCTTTGAGAACATCCGGGAACTGGCTTTGTAGAATTTCCTCATCAGGAATCAACTCGGCGTTCCATCCGCTCGCCGACACACTGCGAAGATCGGTATAAAGGGTACCCCAATAAGAAGCAAATGCGCCGCGGCTCTTAAATTCGTCAAGAATACCAAGTGCGCTTAATTTTGCCGTGATGGTTGCGGAAAAAGTATGATACAAATCGTAGACATTCTGTTTTTCAGGTAGCGCTTCAAGTAACGGAAGGTTTTCTTTCCACCAAGCGGTAAGACTTTTTGTAAACGCCGCGTGTTTGGTTTTGATTTCTGCGCTATCGTCCAGTATTCGCTTGATGCTTTCTTTCCTATCAACTTCAGATGCATATTGAACGAAACCGGCTTTCAAGGATTTAAAAAGTTTTTCTTTCAGCCCTGCATAGTTTTTCCAGAAGTCTGCCATTGATTCCACCTCAACGGATGGGATACCCCCGTGCAGGTGGGCGTGAACATCATGCGGTTCGGCAGGCGGGCTGTTGTCCACATAACGGCGGATATTGCAATTAAATTCTTCCTTCTCCAGTTCGTCAATGGTTACCATTCGGCTGTATTTATCCAGTTTACGCTTGGTGCGATAAACATAGGAGATTTTCTCAATATCTTCGGAGCGAAGTATATTCTGAACTTTACCTTCCTTGTATTCACGATCCGCATTGATAAACAAGACGCTTTTTCGACTTTCCGCCCCGGCGCGATTGATGACAAGAATTGACGCAGGTATTCCTGTGCCATAGAAAAGCGCGGGTGGTAAGCCGATAATAGCCTCAAGATATCCTTTTCGTATCATCAATTCTCGCATTTTTCGTTCCTCGCCTCCACGAAAAAGTACGCCATGAGGCATAATAACCGCCATTCTGCCGGTTGCTTTAAGGACGCTTATCATGTGCTGGACGAACATAAAATCCGCTTTGCCTTTCTTGGGCATCCAGAACTGATACCGATCTTTAAATTTCATGTCTTCCGTTGAATAATTCTGCGAAAACGGGGGATTAGCGATGACAATGTCAAAACGTTTGAGCTCGCCGCCAGAGGCAATATGTTTCGGCTCGTTTAACGTGTCGCCGTTTTCAATCTGGGCATCCAAGATATCGTGAAACAACATGTTGAGTTTGCACAAGCCCCAGGTGGTACCGTTCTTTTCCTGTCCGTACAAAGTAAGATTGCGGGCAGAGCCATATTTACTCTCCACATAGTTGTACGATTCTATGAGCATACCGCCAGAGCCGACAGCCGGGTCGCATATTTCAGCGTCTTTGGCCGGATCAAGAATAGAAACGAGTAGCCGAACGACCTGTCGCGGCGTATAAAACTCACCGCCTTTTTTCCCCGCACTGTCTGCGAAGTATTTGATGAGATATTCATAAGCAGACCCAAGTAAATCGGGAAATTCCAGATTATCGTCAGTTAGAGTAACGGAATCAAAGTGCCCGATAAGTTCAACAAGATCCGCATCAGTAATCCGCTTATTGTTTTTGCCAAAGGTCTTATTGAAATCTATAGGCTTGAGCACGCCTTCAAGATTGCCGAGGTTTTTGTCTTCAAGTTCGGCGAAGGCTTTCATCAGGTAAGATCCGACTTCCTGCTTCTCGTGTTTAACTTTTTCCCAGCGGGCGCGTTCAGGAACAAAGAATTTATAAGCAACTTCACTCTCCAAACTATATTTTATATCTTCTTCTCTAGCCTGTTTCTCCTCATCAAGTTTATTTTTACGTCTCTCACGCTCCTGCTCAAATTGATCATTCACCCGCTTTAAAAAGAGCATGGCAATGACATACTCCTTGAACTCAGAAGCATCCATGTTGCCGCGAAGTGATTCGCATGCTTCCTCAAGAAAATTCTCCAGCCAAGATAATGAAAGTTTATGACTCATCAGATACTCTATATTGTTGCGCGTTTCTTTTTCTTTGTCATTCTATCACTTTTTGGTTTTCCCTGGCGCGCTATTTCAGCTAACGTTCCTGGTGCAAAAGAAGCCCGAATGGTTTGGACGATAGTATTTTGCACCATGTTAGCCGCCCATTGCAGATGCCGAATTAAAAGAACAATAACTTTTTTCCACGCCAGCTTCAAATCGCATATTTAACAATTACATTATCAACAAGGTCTTCTATGAAGTTAACGACCTTAGTTTTGTGAATCTCAACATCGGAAGGGTGTGCACAAGTATTTCTTATTCCGAGTTTTTCATCCAATATCTTGCGAACATCATTTGAAATCACATTGGCAGATCGACAAACTTCTATAAAGACTTTTTCGCGTATATCTGTGAAATCATCTGGACAAGTAACTGTCAAACGACTGAATTTGTCAGTTCGCGCATGCAATGCTGCATTGAATTCGGTGAGTCTATGGGCAAGTATATAGTCGTAAAGATGTGCAATCGTTCCTGTCCATACCATAATTATAGTGGCGCGAGGTGCATCTACTCCTAAACATGAAATTGCCTCAGCAATGAATTTTCGTTGGTTTTCTGAACTTATCTTAGATAGGACTTTCCTCAAATAAGGTATTGCGTGTTCAAGAAATTTATCTTGCGTTATGGCAGGATTTGCTTTTGAGGAAAGATAACCTTCCACTTCATTAAGTCCAGGGATAGATATTGAAAAAGAAGAAAGCATACTTCCCTTAATTAAAAGAGAATCCTTACCTTTTGAAAGCATCTTGAGCTGCTCACCTAATTGTGAAGGCGGTTTAACTATGCCTTTACAGCAGGAATTGATATCATTTGACGTGAATTCAAGGATACCATGGTATTGACGTAGGTAATACGCAAGCAAAAGAATTTTGGATTTCCTTGAATAATCTTGGAAATTTGGTATATTTCGTAAAAACTCCAATAGTGTCATAGATAGTTCTTACATAGCAGCAAGTATTTCTTCTGCGCTGAGAGTAAGAGAATATTTGCTGCGTCCATGGATTCTCAAAAGGCCTTGTTTGACTGCATTAGCAAAATATTGAGGGTGTACATCTTTAGGAAATTTTGCGTCCTTTGCCAAACGGTTAACATCTTGTATGCTGAATTCAGACAAACCTTCAAATTCTTCTAAATATTTCCCGAAGATCAATATTTGAGAAATGCCATCTGTCTTGCCTTTGGACTTAAAGAATTCTGCTGGTGTCGGCTTTTTGCCACCAGAAGTCTTTGTAATGGGCTCAAGGATCTCTTGTTTAATTTTGGGCGCTATCAAAATAGAGCTAACGCTAATTTTTTGATAAAATTGTTCTAAATGTTTTTTCATAAAATCGGCTGAGCCTTCTAATTCAATTTCATTGTCCCCATGACGAATTCTGATTTTACTCATACTTATCTCCTTTCTTAACATACAGTATTTTCATTTTATGGATATTCCCATATCATCCTGTCTGCAATGAGCGGCTAACTTGTTCACAAGCAACAATGTCGCTTTTTGTTCAATTTTGAGATGATAGACGACAGAGTTGTATATCCATACCTATGGACTAACAACCTCCTTTCTCCTCAAAAATCTGGTCTAATGGGTTTCGTATCTTCATAAGAGCCTTTCAGCCCCACCTTCCAATAGGAGAAAATCAAAATTATCGGACTCTTATATGC
>JACQRL010000432.1 GCA_016206485.1 Planctomycetota bacterium
GATCATTTTTTGCCTTTTGAATGTCCATCATTGAAAGCGCCAGCCAGAACCTGAGCTCCTTACCGCCGCTAAGTTTTTTAATGAAGTCGAATGTGCGCGAAAAATCATTTAAAGGTTTATCACCGTACGTAACGCATATCCCTTCTTTAATTGAAACCCCATCCTTTGTCATAATTACATTTGAGTTTTGTAATTCAACTTTGACTGGGACTAGCGCGACACTTTGAGGATCCTTGGGAAGGCCCGGATCATTAAACAACACTGATATCTGCCTCACATTACTGTAGCCAAATTTCCCCCTGATCTGGACAAACGGATCATAGTTTGTCTCTCTCTTTATTGCCTTGATCCAGTAATCATCATCAAGCGATGCAAGAATCCTGACTATAAGCAATCCTTTGTTATCTATTTCATCTTCAAGATGCCTGGAAGATGTGCTGTAAATAAATATAAAACTTAAAATGATCGTGACGAAAATGACACTTGCGCTTATTACTACCAATTTAAGTCTGAGAGACCTTCTTTTCCTTGCAGGAGCGGCCTTAATTCTTGTTGCTATTGCTGTTCTGCTCATTCATTGCCCTAAATAAAAGGACTGTGTAAATTATAGAAGATAGGACTACGGAAGACAACATTACAACTATTAATGCCTTTAAAACTGCCAACACATACCCTGACTGATCGAAATTCTTCAGATGAGAAATATAAAGGAAACATCCTACAATAACAACAACTTCGGAAAGAGTTTTCAACCTTCCCCACAAGTTCGCAGGAAACTCTATGCCTCTTTCTTCCGCTACAAATCTTATAGAACTCACATAAAATTCCCTGAGCACAACAACAACAACCATCCATGGCAAGATAATTTCTGAGAGATCTACAATCCCCAAAAATAAAATCAATGATCCGCCTACAGACACCTTATCAACCAGCGGGTCAAGAATCCTGCCAAGCTTAGTGCTCTGATTCATGCTTCTTGCAACAATCCCATCCACAACATCCAAAATCGATAAAAAAAGAAAAACTGTACAGCAAACATCCAAAACCAGAGTATCAACAACTTTACTGCTGGTTACATGAAAACCCAAATATATAAGATAAATTAACGTCATGAATAACCTCGTGAATGTGATCTTATTTGCCAGACTCATAACTTGAACACTCTTATAATTTTAATAACTAACAGCGATTTGAAAACTTATTTGAAATAGCCCGAAACCTGATCCAAGCACAGATTTCACTGAAATGGCGGGGTAATTATCTTGCATTATAAACATAATGGTTTTATGATTATCCCTTAAAATTTATGCAAAATTCCAGATCAATTAAAATACAGGAGCAGGATAAAGAAATCGAATACAAGTTGCTTGCCTCCATTGAAGAGCTTGAACAAAAAGGCCAGATCACCAAATGGATCGATGATCATGATATCTTGCTTTATGAATATGAAGGCAAAATCAAGGCAATCAGCAATATATGCAGACATTTCGGGGGACCTGTCGGATATCATAAAATGAAGAATGGAACTTTCACTTGTTTATGGCACAACTGGCAGTTTTCTGGCAAAGATGGCTCCTGCCTGACACATCCCGGATTGCCCCTCAGAGAGTATGAATTAAAGATTGTAGATAACGAAATTTATATAAACCTTCTCGGATAATGAAGAAAATAGCTCTTTCACTCAAATGCGAGCGCGAAATGGACTGTCCCAGAGATGTTATAATCTGGAACTATTATGATCATGAACACCTTACGGGAACACATTATAAATATTACAATAAGGCCAGAGTCCTCGCGGAGAAAAACGACTGGGCACTTGTATACAGAAGCAAAAAAATGCCGTTCCTGCCTTTTTTCTCCTCAGGAATCGGGTTTCAGTACATGGTTAATGAAAACGTTATGAGAACATATCACAAAGACTCTGTCGGTTTTCTACTTCAAATGGAGGCGCATTTCAAGGAGCTCCCGAACGACCGCTGCCTTGTAACTGTGTATTATAAAATAGAAACCCATCCGATATTTAAAATCTTCGAACCTTTATTCAAAAGACTCTTCAGATCATGGTTCGATGCCACGTGGGATGAAGATGCTCCAATGAGACTTCGCAGATGGAAGACATATAAACTGGGGTTTAAAGATTTTTATGGGATAGACTATATAAATAAAAAATTAACAAAGCCTGAAAAAACCGAATACGAACAATACAAGTTCGACCCTCCAATTAAAAGTCTGCCAAAGATCAAATCACCGGAAGGTGAGGTCCGTCCGTTCAGTAAAAGCGCAGAAATCGGTTACAATGATTGATGCATTGTCTGGTCTGTGATTCCGATAGTTTCACTAATGCATTCCAAAAACTGCAGGATTACGAATACAATACCTGCAAACCTGTCGATTTTTATAAATGCCTCGACTGCTCTCTTCTGATCCAAACTCCGCCTCCAAACAGTGAAATTATCCAGACATTTTACCCTCCAAATTACAGGAACTATCTGCCAATAGGAAACGGAATTTTTACATTTCTAAAAAAACTCCAGTCAGCCGGACTTGCAAAGCGGATATCACAATACTTTGGCGGTTCTAAAGAAGTTAAAATACTCGAGATCGGTCCCGGCAACGGCCAGCTGCTGCTGATATTAAAAGAAACGGGATATGAAAAACTTTATGCAGCTGATTTCACAGATACTGCATCATCAATACTTCAAAACTGCAATATACAGTTCCACGCATCAAACATAGAAGATAACTTTCCATACGAAGAAAAATTCGATGTCATAATAATGAACAACGTTATCGAGCATTTATTAAATCCCGCAAGGGTTCTCATCAATTGCTGCAAACACCTTAACAAAAAAGGGAAAGTGATATTAATAACCCCAAATAGTAATGACTTCGGTTTGAGCATATTTAAAAAATATTGGGCAGGATTTCATAGTCCGAGGCATATTTACATATTTAACCAAAACAATATGACACAATTAGCGCGTAAACTCGGTTTTACTAAGATCATTAATAAGCCTATTATAGATATTGCTCAATGGTCAATCTCAGTACAAAACATCCTTCAGGGAAGCGCTTACACAAAAACAAAACTGGAAAACGGAATGGCATGGTATACCATCTTACTCACCCTGATGTTTTCCGTAACAATACCTGTACAAATGATCCCGGGAAAATCAGCAAGCATGATGACCATACTTCAGGCTGAGTAAAATAGTCAATGTTTAGAGACAAGGTAATTATTTGTTTACTTCTGCTCCAGCTTGGACTCTCCGCAGTCAGATTTATCAGATATCCTTATTTTTACGATGACGAAGCTGCTCAGGCTCTGTGTGCTGAACTAAAACCGCTCCCCTTAATTCACGACCAGCATCCAATGTTCAATCAACATTTCTATCAAATCTGGATTAAAATATTTGGAATCTCTGATGTTTCATTCAGAATTCCAACATTTATATTGATGTTTTTGTCATTTCTACTCTTCGTAAAAATATTAAAACTGCTGATTGAGGATAAAATCTCCCGTTATATGTGCCTGTTCGCCTACTCAATCCATCCCCTGCTGATCCTATGGCTTGGCAGTGCCAGATACTATGCGTTTATACTCTTATTTTTTCTTCTGATAATACTCCTGTTTCTGAAACTACAGAAATCCAATAGCATTTACATTTATTTGTTTTTAGGGCTTTCTCTCATATTAGGGTTAATGATGAGCTTTATTTTTATAAATGTGTGGCTGTTTTATTTCATCCTTATCTATCTGTTTCTTACGGAAAGAAAAAAGAGGATTGGAGCGCTTCTGACCTTCTTCATCTCGTTTGTAATATGTTATGAGCTGATCAGGCCGATTGTTACAAGCCCTCTTGAATCCATGAGAATAGACCCTGACGCAGTACAGAAAATCAGCATATTTAAGATACTTGGTTACGGATATTTTGTCACTCTGTTCGGTGAGACAATTTTCCCATGGCGCTATGCAATAGTGATTCCAATCGCAGTATGTGTAAGCATACCTGTATTTTATTTATTATTTAAAAGATTGATGAAGCCAAAGGAACAGTCTGCGAAATTTATAATAGCCATGCTGATTTTTACATTCGCTCTGCTTATCACGACAGCATCATATCAGTATGGTAAGCCATCCGGTAAATACGCAATTTTAACCATAGCTACTTCTCTTATTACATTCACTATGCTCAGCTGGCAGTCAAAAAAACTTCGCAACATTATTTTTGCTTTACTGGCAATTTCATTCAGTATCTCAAATTATAACCTGCTCGCTGGAAGAGATTTTCACAAACTTGGGGCAGTTTATGACTGGGGATCGCTTTTTAGTGAACTCAAATCGCAGAACTTATCGGAACAAGATCTGATTATTCACACTTCGATAACAACAGTCGAGTTTTATGGAAAAAAAATGTTCCCGAGTAAATTATATGCAATCAACAATGATTTTTATACGCCTTATAAAAGAAATAAATCAGCGACGATTCAGTCTCTCTCGGATAAGTTTTCTGAACTCAAAAGGATTTTCATTATAGAGCTGCTCACTTCGCCAATATACAGCTATATGGGAGATGCCCCTTCAGAGATTAAAGAGGCGCTTCAACAGCGCGGATTCAGGCAAACAAAAGTAACCGAATTGTTCGAAGATCCTGACTATCAGGAACGAAGCCAATTCCTAAACCAACCAATGAACCGCAACAGGCTGGTAATCACTATACTGGAAAAAAGCTGATATCAAAAGGACTATAAGAAATATTACTTTTTCAGTGTCTCAGTGAATTTTCCGTGGTTCAGTATAATTAGTTAAAGCAATCCCAACTGCAGCTTAACTTCTTCCGTGGCCATCGTTCGCGGGTCCCATGGGGGATCCCAGACTATCTTGATTTCGCAACTTTTGACATTTTCTACTTTTTCTGCGGCGTATTTTGTCCATTCGATCAGCATCGGTCCATATGGACACGCAGGGCTCGTAAGCGTCATTCTGACTTCGAGCTCACATTTACTATCTGCCTTATCTGTCGGGACCTCACTCTTCACAACTAAATCAGCCTGAACAGCATTACTATCTTTAATAATAACATCATACACCAAACCGAGATCGACAATACTTAACATCAATTCAGGATCGTGAACAAGTCTCAGTGAATCCATTACTTTATCCTTTGTTAACAACTGGCTCCTCCTTCATATTCAACGGCTTTTTTGTATTGCGGCCTTCATCGATCATTTTTTGTACCATCATGATCCCATCAATGAGACTTTCAGGGGTTGGAGGGCAACCCGGCACATACACATCAACCGGAATAAATCTGTCAACTCCCTGTATCATGGCATAGTTATCAAAAACTCCGCCACAGCTTGCGCAAGCTCCCATCGAGATCACCCACTTGGGTTCAGGCATTTGCTGATATATTTTCATTAAAACCGGCATCATCTTCAGAGAAATTCTACCGGAAACTATCAGCAAATCAGACTGTCTTGGAGAAAATCTGATTACCTCTGCGCCAAATCTTGAAAGATCATATCTTGATGACAGAGTCGCCATAAGCTCTATCGCGCAGCATGCAGTCCCGAACGGCATCGGCCACAGCGAATTCTTTCTCCCCCATTTTTTGACCTTATCAACGATTGACGACAGCTTCGTTGTAATATAATCGGATTTCTGTTCGCTCATACTACCTTCACAGGGGCAAGATTTCCGTCTCTTATCTCTTTAATGATTTCCTGTTGCTCTTTTGCAATCGAGCTTCTTCTTATCTTTTCCTGAAGTTTAATTATTCCATCAAGCAGTGCTTCAGGTCTCGGAGGACATCCCGGAATATAGATATCAACAGGAACAACTTTATCCACACCTTTAACAACATTATAACCATATATGTAATATGGACCACCGCCTACAGTGCATGCTCCCATCGCTATAACATATCTTGGTTCAGGCATCTGGTTGTAGAGTTTCCTAATAACTTGTGCCATCTTTACGTTAACAGTCCCGGCAACAATCATTACATCTGACTGTCTAGGTGTAGCCCTTGGAATTACTCCCAATCTGTCCCAATCATAGCGAGACGCGGCCGTCGCCATCATTTCAATGGCGCAGCAGGCAATGCCGAAAGTCATCGGCCAAAGGGAGCTCCTTCTTGCCCAGTTAATAACGGTGTCAAGAGAGGAGACAATCAAGCCTTCAGAAAATCTTCCTTCAACCAAACTCATTTACTGGCCTCCTTTATGATTTTCAAGCAATTTTAAAAGTGTCATCCATGAAAGCAACGCACATTTAATCCTCACCGGAAAGTTTGCAACTCCTTTCAAAGATTCAAGATCTCCTAGCTCATCATCAGAAACTTGCAGGTCTGAATGCATCATATCCTTAATTATTTTGATCCACTTTTTTGCCTCAACCACTGTCTGACCTTTTACTGTATCTGTGAGCATTGAGGCAGAAGCAACGCTTATTGAGCATCCCTTCGGATCAACTCTAACATCACTAATGACACCTTTATTTATTTTTGCTGTTATTGTAATCTCATCGCCACACAGAGGATTATTATCCCATACTGACGCATCAGGATTATTAATAGTACCCTTATTATGAGGGGACTTGTAATGTTCAAGGATAATTTCTTTATAAAGTTGGTCCAATTGGTTGGCTTCATCATTAGCACGACTCATATTTGTCACTATCATCCCTCTATTTCTTAAAGAAAGACACGGCTTTTTCGAGAGCCACGCCAAATCTGTCGATTTCCTCTTTTGTGTTATAGAATGAGAGGCTCACCCTTGCCGTTGCCTGTATCCCGAACCTATTCATCAATGGCTGGGTACAATGATGCCCTGCCCTTATCGCGATACCCTCGTAATCAAGAACTGTTGCAATGTCGTGAGGATGTATCTCATCATGAGTAAAAGAAAAAATAGCGGTTTTCTTATCGAGAGAAGGACCATAGATCTTAATTCCTCTGACTTTTCTTATCACATCGTAAGCGTACGCTCCTAATTCCATCTCCCATTTTGTTATGTTCTCCATATCAATATCTGTAACATAATCAAGAGCAGATGACAAGCCTACAATTTCCGCCAGAGGCATCGTCCCTGCTTCGAGCATATCAGGAACATCTTTATAGTTGGAATCCTCGATAGTAACCTTCTTGATCATATGACCGCCGCCATGAAACGGATGGATCTGATCAAACATCTCTTTTTTTATATACAGAGCGCCAATCCCTGTAGGGCCATAAACTTTATGACCGGAGATCGTAAAAAAGTCAGAACCCAATTCCTGCAGATCTATTTTCATGTGGCCTGAGCTCTGGGCTCCATCAGTAAGCACATACGCCCCCTGTTCATGCGCAAGATCGCAAATTTCCCTAATGTTATTAACAGTACCAAGAACATTTGAAACGTGAACAATAGTAACCAGTTTGGTATTCTTATTTAAGAGTTTCTTAAGATTGTCCAGCTTTATAGTCCCGTCATTTTCGATCGCCAGTTTTCTGATTTTGGCGCCGGTGAGTCTGCTTATTATATGCCATGGAACTATGTTGCTGTGATGCTCCATCTCGGAAATAATAATTTCATCGCCCTTTTTAAGATTATAGAACCCCCAGCTGTAAGCGACCAGATTGATCGCCTCGGTTGTCCCGCGGGTAAAAACAATTTCCTCGGTAAATCTTGCATTGAGATAAAGCTTTATCTTCTGCCTGGTTTGCTCACATTTAATAGTCAATTGTTCGCTGAGATAATCTGCGCCTCTGTTTGCGTTTGAGTTTTCTTTTTCGTAATAATTATTTATAGCATCAATTACAACCTGCGGCTTCTGAGTTGTTGCTGCATTATTCAGATAAATAAGTTTTTTACCTCTAACCAGTGTATTAACAATTAAAGGAAAATCATTACGGATCTTTTTAAAATCAGCCTTTTTAATACTGGGAAGTTTACTTGTTTTCATGGTTTATAACTCAATATAAAGATCTCCATCTTCAACAGCTATTTTATAAGAAGTGACCGGCTGGGTAGCCGGCATCGTGAGAGCTTCTCCGGTTGTAATATTAAACCTTGCTCCATGCCATGGACACTCTACTTCATTACCTTCAACCTGACCTTCTGAAAGCGATGCGCCTGCATGTGTACAGGTATCATCAATAGCATAAAATCCGTTCGAGGTTTTGAAGACAGCAATCATTTTATTCGAAATCTCTGCAACCTTGGAATTCTTTCCTGAAAATTCCGATAAACTGCCTATTTTATGTTTCATTATTATATTCCTGACTTAGTCCCGATGATTTCCTCAAAGAAATTTTTAACATACGGATTTTTTACTTCTTTATAGACTTCGGTGATAAATCCTTCTGTTATCAAACGTTCAGCATTTTGGCTGGAGATGCCTCTGGATTGCATGTAGAAAAGTTGGTCCTGATCTATCTTGCCCTGACTTGCGGCATGTTTACATCTGACGTCCTTTGCAAGAATTTCAAGTATCGGCACTGAGTGAATCCTTGCCTTTTCATTGATTAACAAACACTTATTAGAAAGAAACGCATCGGTATTTGCTGATTCTTTGTTTATTACTATGCATCCTCTGAAGGAGCTCGTACTTTCTCCTTTTGCTACCGCATGAGAAATAATTTTACCTGCAGTATTTGGCACCATATGAACAAAATTATTTATGATGTGCAGATTTTCATGGTCTGTTAAAATAGCCGCCTCGTACAGATTGCAGTTTGACCC
>JACQRL010000434.1 GCA_016206485.1 Planctomycetota bacterium
TGGATGATTCCTGTTTCATCTATGAAAAAGTCCAGGCTGTAGTTATCCAGTATGATTTCAAGGTATTTCTTTATTGGAATGTTCTTCAGACTAAATGCAGGCATCGGTTTTTCAACGTCTGGCTTCTCAGCCACTCCGTCAGGAGGATTTTTTACCTCAGGATCCAACATGACCTGCAAACCGGTTTGTACCTGAAGATCAGCAATTATTTCCTCGAGTGATTTATTCCCATCCATCTGAACAAGTGAAAGTCTTTTTGTTTCGATATCGGACTGTGTCTTCTTCTTAAGTTCTGATGCAGACTCTCTGTCAGATATGATATCTTGGGTCGCAAGATCATCAGCTCTCTTTTGAACTTCTCTCCATTTTTTCCTGTCAGGAAATTTTAATATATCCTGGAACGGGATTTTCGCCTCTTTATTTTCCCTGAGCATTGCTTTCCAACCCCATATTTTTTTCATAGCTATATCTTTGTACTCATATTTATCTTTGGCCTTATAGGCATCTTCTTTGAGATTTCTTGCTACTATATAATTAGGATCTAAATCGAGTATTTTATCACACAGCAGAATAACCTTATCAAACTGTCTTTGGTCAAATGAAAGAAATGAAAGCTCAAGCAGACTTGCAACTTTATCTATAACCTGTTTTTTCTCTGCTTCTTCAAGCGCCTGCTGTTCAGCAATCATCTCTTTTCTGAGCTCATATTCCATTTTCTTCCTTTGCATATCTATATCATGCTTTATTCTATTTAAGTAATCTTTAATACTGGTATCAAACTCTGCTTTTTCTGCGATACCCTGAGGAATCGCTATTACTTTGAACTCAGCCTCTTTGAACTCCTTGAGCGCCTTTTCATAATCTCCGCTTGAGTAAAGCTTTTCTCCTGTTTTCATATGATGAACTATTTCACGAAGCGCTCCTTCAATCTGCGCTGCGAATGTATCCAATGCTTCTTTGGATTCTATATCAGTATGGCGACCTGTAACGATGCTGTCCAATTCAGATAAAAGCGCCTTAGCCTTGTCATTATTTGACCAAAGTGTAATAGCCTTTCGACAAAGATCCCGAGATCTTTCCAAATCACCATTTTTGGAAAAAGCATCAGCTTGTTCAAATAAGTAATTTGATTCGAGTATTTTTTCCTGCTCTTCAGCATTTGCTTTATCAAGATATTGTTTAAGTTTTTCATCCCACAATTTATCCTCTTTTTTCTTCTCCTGATCTGCAGAATTCCCCTGCATTAAATGCAGATTATCCCCTTGTTTAGAAGAATCATTAATTTTATCGGGAGACTTGGTTGCAAAACTATCCTTTCCATCTTTTGCAGGATCGTTTTCTTTATTAGTTTGCTGAGGTTGAGAACAACTAAAACAGATCAGAAGACCTGAGAATAAAAGTAAATTTCTCATATAACTACAGACGCACAAAATCCATCTTATACTTCAATATATCGGCTTTCCAATTCATCTAACATGAATCATAGATTCTCAAACACAAGAAAAACTCGGCCAAATTTTACTAAATATGGCGCTATAAGTTGCTATCATACTGAAATAATGTGCGGTATTTTTGCATACATCGGCAAACCAAAGAGCATTAAATTAGCCCTGGGATGGCTTCAAACACTTGAATATAGAGGATACGACTCATGCGGAGTATGCTTCAAAACTAAGAAAGGTCTTAAGATTATAAAAACTGTAGGCGGGGTGGATAATCTCACAAAACAGTTACGAACATTAAATGGGGTCGTTTCTAACCGCATAATCGCCCACACAAGATGGGCAACACATGGAAAGGTTTCAACTTTAAACGCGCACCCGCACACAAGCTGTAACAATGAGGTTGCTGTAGTTCACAACGGTATAATAGAAAACTTCAACAAAATCAAATCCAAACTGAGAAATCACAAATTTACATCTCAAACCGATACCGAGCTTATTGCGCATCTTGTAGAAGATGAGATCAAAAAGAACAAGAGTGCAAAAGACATTATCAAATACCTTTATAATCTCATCGAAGGCAGTTATGCAATTGTAATTTTTCTCGACAGCAGAGATGAAATAATTCTTCTCAGAAAAGACTGCCCTCTTGTTGTTGGACTCAATAACAGCGAAATATATATATGTTCAGACTCGCAAGCAATATCAAACTTTGTAAATAGAATTATCTACCTGCACAACAATACGGGGGCAATTATCAAAGAAAACCAGATAAGATTTGTAAATAGCCTTGGGCTCCCTGTATCGGTTCAGGAAGAAGCTGTGCAGAAGCATGTAGAAAATAGCGGAAACAAAAAATACAAGCATCACATGCTCCATGAGATATTCGAGCAAGAGAACCTTATATACACAGCAATCAACCACAGACTGAAAGATCTTAAAAATGACGGGATAATAGACTTTTCAAGATGTTCACATGACGCCCTAAGTAACGTCAAAAGAATCGTTATATTTGGATGCGGAACAACTTATCACGCATGCCTGTACGGATCGTATTTAATGAGAGAGCTTCTTGGAATTCACACGGAGGCGTGGATCGCGTCTGAACTCAGATACTCAAAGTACATACATTCTCCCAATACACTATATATAGGAATAAGTCAATCCGGAGAAACGCTCGATACACTTCAGATTGTCTGGTCGCTGAAAGAGCGTGGAGAAAAAGTTCTAGGGATCACGAACAGTCCGTCCAGTCAGCTTGCGAAAGAATCTGATTATGTCATACTTATGAAGGCAGGGAGAGAAATCGGCGTCGCCGCCACAAAAACTTATACTGCACAACTCCTTGAGTTAATGTTCTTTACGATGATGCTTGCACAAAAACAAAAAATAAATACCAAATTTTATATTCGGCCGCTCGAAAAACTTCCCGCCGCAGTCAGTAATATTCTAAAAAGGCATGATGAAATCAGAGATCTTGCAGAAAAGTTCTATAGACACAAAAATTACATGTTTATAGGGAGAAAATTCAACGTACCGACTGCATATGAAGGAGCACTTAAATTAAAGGAAATAACATATCTGCACGCAGAAGGATATGCAGGCGGAGAGATGAAGCATGGTCCTATCGCGCTAGTTGATAAAGAACTGATCACATTTGCTGTAGCACCTGAAGACCCCATTTTCAGCAAGATTGAATCCAACATAAGTGAAATCAAAAGCCGTGGCGGTAAGATCATCTGCATAACAACCTCAAAACAATTAAACACGGATGAAATGTTCCTTATTCCGACAAACCATGAGTTTTTCTACCCACTTCTTTGCATTATACCTTTGCATCTTTTTGCGTACCATGTCGCCGACCTTCTCGGACGAGAGATCGATAAACCAAGAAATCTGGCAAAAAGCGTAACTGTGGAATAAAACCTTGTCTCAATCCGTCCTAAAAATAGCATATAGTCTAAATTAATAAGGAGGCAGTATGAGGAGATTCAATTTGTTCCTCTGTTTCGTTTTCTTTCTGATCGGTTTATTACCACTCGCAGCGTATTGTCAGGACTCAGCGCAACCATCGTCCAGCGGAGGTGACAGTCTTTTCATGATATTTTTTCTAAGCGGCGGCAGCTTTCTTGGTATCCTAACCACTCTTCCGATAGTATTACTTTCTTTCGCATCTACGACACTGATCATTGAGCATGTAATGACACTTCATCGTGACAAGCTTGTAGCGCCGGAAATAGTAGTCCAGCTCGAAGAATTTATAGATAAAGGACAGTTTGAAGAGGCAATAAATCTGTGCGAAAGCGCAAAAAATTTCGTTACAAATACAGTGGGTGTAGCATTGATAAAAGCAAATGAAGGAGAGGAAGCGATGATCGGAGCCGCGGAATCTCAAATAGTCGAAGAAAATACGAAACTTTCACACAAAATTTCTTGGCTCAACCTTATTGGAAACATCGGACCAATGCTTGGTCTTTTTGGTACAGTCGTTGGTATGGTGACTGCATTTACTGCGATTGCAACTACATCAGATCAACCATCTCCAAAACAACTTGCCGGAGGTATTTATACCGCACTAATCACAACAGTCTGGGGGCTTATTGTCGCAATGCCATCTCTTACTGCATACTTCATTTTCAAAAATAGAATCCAGAGAATCGGACTTGAACTAACAGCCATTTCTGGAGAATTGATCGAACGCTGTAAACCGGGTGTCCACGCAAAATAAGGTCAAAAGATGAAAAGAGTTGTTGTTGGAACTGAAGTTGTAGATGAATTTAATATGACCCCTATGATAGATGTCACATTTCAGCTTCTTGTTTTCTTTATGCTTACATTAAATATGACTCAAGCACAGATAGAAAAGCTTGATCTCCCTGACGCTCCAGGCATAGAAAAAATCAACTGGACAGATTCAACCATTGTGCTTGTGAATATAAGCGACATAGGAGAGGTTAAAATTGGTGGTAAGACAATTTACAATCCTGGCAGAGATAAAGACAATATTGAAGGTCTCAATGCTTTTTTCAGAAATGTACTCAGACACAACCCAGACCCTACCGACAACAAATACTCAAAATCGCCCGTTATAATAAGAGCCGATAAAAACACAGACTGGGAACACATTCAAAGAGTCGAACAAGTCGCAGCTAAAGAAGGTGGGGTACTTATTATAATGTACGGAGCAGAAAAAGAAGTTAATAAATAAATGGCCAAAAAAAGAAAAAAACCTGAAATACCGCCAGAAGCAGTAGTTGATCAGCCAAAAATGACACCGTTTATTGACATCGTATTTCAGTTACTGATTTTCTTTATGTTAACAATGAAATTTATCAAAGAAGAAGGACATATTTTACAACAGCTGCCAAAGGACAAAGGTCTTCAGGCAAGCGCGGCTACAATTGAACCAAAAGAGGTCAGAATATATGTTTGTGCGGATATAGATCAAAAATTTGAAGGGCATGTCGACGCAAAAATATCTCATCCCCAAAGGGTAGAACGAATGAAAGTAGATGAGAAAAAACCTGTGGGCAATATTTGCTACATCTGGCTACAGTTAGAATACAGACAGAAAAAAGTCTACAGTATGTTCAGAACAAAGGATGATAAATCCAAAAAACAGCACAACAGGGATGTGTATCGATCCATGTGTGAAAATGCGATTCAAATACAGGAAACCCTAAAGGCTACAGCAACAAGAACCCCACCTATTATCATCGATGCCGATGGGCAGGTTCCTTACGAACATGTATTTGGACTTATCAGCTATTTATCTGCAAAAGGAATCAAACAGGTTGAGCTCGCAGGAAATAGAAAATTCCAATAACATCTAAAAAGTCTGTTAGTCTGACAAGTCTAAAGTGTCACTAACTCTAAGGCTCTATAGACTCGTTAGACTGTTTTTGACTATTTTCTCACGTAAATTGGATTTGTTATGATCCAATAACTCCCATCCTTCATAACTTCAATTCTATATACACCTGGTTCATTGATTTCTTCCAGCATTTCAAAATTCTTTTCCTCAATAAGAACCAATCCATTTTTTATAAGTTTAATCGTAGCTTCAGTAGGTAACGAAACCGTAAGCTCAGCTTTATCATTGAGCCTGAACTCATCTCCACAACTCACAGAAGAATCAGAATCCTCAATAGTAAAATAAAAATCGTCCGGTTCGCCGACTGTATGGTTGCATATATATACATTCCCTTGCATAAACGCATTAGCTATTTGTTTCTTTGCTATCTCCGGTTTATTTGAAAGAGATGAATTTAAAATGACATGATTTGCTAAAGTCTTTACGACTCTGTTCAAAGGAAAAACGATAATTTCTTTATCTTCAAATTTCTTTCGCGATGAATGATTATCGAGTTCTGCAATTGCTGTGACTTTTCTTTTTGCAAGAAGCTCATCCCATTTGTCCAGGGCAGGCTTTGAAGGAGCGCAAACAACCCTTTCAAATTCATCATAAAGTCTGATATCGAGAGCAGGTGCTTTTTCCACCTCCTGAAGCCAGCTTGACACAAAATGCCAGACTGAAACACCAGTGAAATTAGTCACATCCCAGTTTTTCCAGCTTAGATCATCAACATCCAGTTTTTTGGAACCGTAATTGAACGGATGCGCAATAAAGCCGACCCATCCTTTTTCCCTCAATCCGTCTATAACCTGCTGTGTCGGTAATTCCTTTAACTTACTTATTTCCTCTATGTTTATATTTTTCTCGCCAAATGCGATGTAATGGTTGTTAGGAGGCGTAATTTCTGTCCCCACAATCAGGAGAGTAGACTGATGCCATCCTTCCAGACCCTCTGATTTCGCTTTCATGTTGTCATGATCAGTAAGTACGACAAAATCAAGATCAGCCAGGTTCGCATTCGTCATGATATCCTGCACAGTATCCTTTCCATCTGAGAAAACAGAATGCATGTGCATAATCCCCTTGTAATCAAACCTCTCCATATACCCCCTCATCAAACAAAACCAACATATCTTTATTTATCATACAATGAACTCAAATTGACGGTATAAAGATGTTAAATATAATCAAGAAAATGACTGATGATAAAAATTTGGATATCAAGAAAGTAATAGAACAGAGCACAAAAAGAACGACAGTCTCTGATCTTGCAAAACAGGGAGTAGAAAAGATAAGAGTCCTCGACCAGAACACACTCATGAATCTAATCTCACAGGCAGTAGAAAAAGTTGCCCTGACAAACGCGCGACTTTTAACTGAACAGGAAAAAGAAAAGATCTACGCGCAAACAAGAGAGGAGCTTCAGATTTTGATGAAAGAAAGGGCGGAAATTGAAACAAGAAAAGACAAAATGGAACACGATAAAACCCTTTTACTTTCGGAGGTAGAAAATCTGAGAAAGCAGCATGATTTGCTTATAAAATCAAACAAGGGATATGAAGATGAAATTGGACAGATGAAAGTTCAGGTAACTCAGCTACAGGAAAGAAATGAAAAACTTTACAACCTAAACGAAGAGCTGATCAAAAAGGCAGATGAAGTAACACAGCTTAAGGAGAAACTGGTAGTCCTCGAAGGCGAAAAAGAAAAGCTTTCCCATTCAGTTGAAGGTTTAGCAATAAAGGAAAGGGAAATCTCAAATCTGAATGCCAGATTGCGCATATTCGAAGAACAAGTTCAGCAGATGGAAAAAGCCCAGTCAGAAATCGTAAATGAAAAAAGTATAATCACCGAAAATCTTACAAACATGCAGAAAGAATGTCAGCTGCTTAAAGAAATTAATGATAAGTATAAAAAAGATGTTGACGGACTAAAACAGCTGGTGACAGAGCTCGAATCCGACAACACGCAGATTGCACGGTTGCAGGGAGAGCTTTCTGAAAAAAAGGAGGAAGTATCGCAGTACCAAAACAGGCTCGGCGATTACGAGAAAACGGTTAAATCACTGCAATCTGATGTAGATAACCTGAAAATCGAAAAGGTGAAATTCGACTCTGAAATCACTCAATTAAAATCATCTCTCACTGATAAAATTTCTGAAAATAAATTGTTACAGACAAAACTGGAAGAAAAGGAAA
>JACQRL010000047.1 GCA_016206485.1 Planctomycetota bacterium
ACACCCCGACCGGGTCCGGATACATGGGATTTGCCACCCCCGGACTGGGTCCGGATAGGTGGGATTTTGCCCCTTAAAACTGGGTCTGGTTAGGTGGGATTTACTGGCCTAAATTGGGGCTGGATAGGTGGGACGCAACAGCCTTTACCAACAGCAACAAAACAATATAAAGTGGATATAGGTATTAAGGGGCTGAAAACCGGTATCGAATTTAAACTTGCCAGTTCAAGAATGGGCCTCAATATTGCTATCGATGGGATATTAAAACTCACCGGTGCCTATACTGGCTGTAAGAAGTTTAAGAGATTTTATGCAGTGATTTATATGACTGGGCAATATTTGTCTAATAATCGTATAATGGCGCGTTTCAAAAATGTTCCGAAGAATTGGACGATTATACCTATAGTTGGAAATATTTTGACAAATGCGAAATAAACCGAAAATTGTAATTTTGAGAGGGATCTCACCAAAACAGATAACGCAACTGAACATAATACTAGAGGATGCGATTTCTCATGGCGCAGCATTGGACGTTGATACCAATATTCAGAATGCCTTTTATAATGACGCCGCATTTGGCTTGAAGAATGGGGATGGCATAATGGCTGTCGCATTGCTCGACGGTAATATTGTGGGTTCAGTATTGGCCGACTTTTGTAAGCAATCATATATGCAACACATTGCTCAGGTGAGTAAATTGATTGTCGTGCCTAAGCATAGAAAACAGGGCATAGGTAGATTGTTGATGTTGAGTATCGAGAAGGCGATTCGACAGAAGGGTCGGACTAAAATCGAGTTGAGTTTTCGAAAAGGGAATATGGTTAAGCAATTTTACGAGCGGCTCGGGTACAGGCAGTGGGGTATTGCCACTAATGCGACCAAGCATGGTGATAAATACTTCAAAGAGATATTCATGGAGAGGATATTCAGATGAGACAAAGGCCAAAGAATAATGTCAGAAGCGTGCCGACTATGAACCTAGGTGTTAACAACCATGACTAAAGCACCAGAACTGATTTTCTTTGCTTATCAAGGTCGATCTCGGGAACAGTCTGATATTAACGTGGACGCGATCAGCAAGGCCATCGAGATTCATAACGAACATCAAAAGACATCTATAGCAAAATCATGGGAGCATTACAGAAAGACCACCGCAATTAACATTGAAATCCTACGTGCGATTGACACATGCTCAGTTTTTGTCTGTGATTTGACATATTTTAATCATAACGTGTTGTTCGAGCTTGGCTATGCGATCGGAAGGGAGCGGAAAATTTTAATTTTGTTAAATGAGAATGTCGCCGACGCCATCAACAAATATAAAGAATTCATACTGAAAAACATACGTTACACAAAATTAATAAACGCACAGAATATATTAGCGGCCCTACAAAACAAAGATTATGATGGTGACTTGATCCATAAATTTGTCAATCTTGAGAACATTGGCAAAGAGAGGACGGATCTACTTTATTTGCAAAGCAAAATCGATACTCAACCTGCCATCGATCTAACTCAGGCAATAGAAGATATGAGGGACAAGAAAAACTTTATTCTAGTAACTGATTCTCCAGAAGTTTCTTATAGACCCATGGATTGGTACTTTCAGAATATAGTAAAGGCGCATTGTACAATTATTCATCTCCTCGGTACGAATATGGCTAATTCGATCATAGAGAATGCAAAAGGGTCATTTTGGGCTGGATTGGCACTGGGATTGGGAAGCAAAGTGATATTAGTTGCACCGTCTAAATATCCAGCACCTTTGGACTATCATGACATATTGATCCAATATAGAGACTCTTCTGATCTGGTTGGGTCGACAATGGGCTGGCTCAACAGTGAAATCCGTATTTCAGGGCCCATGCCCGAGGTTGAAGATAAGCAAGAATTGGATTTAATAAAGTTGGGTATTGGCTCTGAGCGCGCCGAAGGAGAAAAATATGACCTTTTAAATTATTTTATAGAAACAGCACCCTATACTGTAGCATTGAGGCAAGACAAGACAGTAGTGATTGGAAGGAAGGGAAGTGGGAAATCAGCGATTTACATCAAAATTCTAAGCGAACTTGAATATGACAAATTAAATTTTGTAATAAATTTAAGGCCAGAATCGGCAGAACTATTAGAAGATGTCGAACTATCAAATTTGTTTAAAAGTGAGGCATCAAAAAAGACCTTTTTTGTGACGATTTGGAGATTGGTTATTTTTTCTAAGTTGGTACAGACAATATGTAATAAAATTCTCCAGAATGAATCGAAGACATACGCTAGCCACGAGGAAGCTGTTATACAATTTGTCGAAGATCACGAAGTCTTTATTAAAAAGAATATTTTTGGTGTAGTCAGAGAAATTAGTGAGCGTTTGGGTAGTAATACAGACCGCGAATCCCCGGATATATTGCAGGAACTTTATATAGGGTATCTCGGACCTGCAATCAAGCTTGTAAAACGATATTTTGAGTTGACACATACCAAATATTACAGGCTTGTCATTCTGGCAGATAATTTGGATCAGACATGGGACTCTCGGTATAATCTTGATTTGCAGGCCGAAATGATTACAACCTTATTGGAAATGGATGAACGACTTAAAAATGATTTACAAAATAATAAAAATGATAAAATCGAAATAAAGCATATTATATTTCTGCGCACAGACATTTTCGAATATATAGTAAAGTTTGAAAAAAAAGAACCAGACAAATTGACCGCAATGGCGCATGAAATAAATTGGGAAGAATATCCAGAATTACTTAGGAGATTGCTGGATAGTAGATTTAAGTATACCCTAAATTTAGTAAGTGATGTGGAAATAGACCAGACATGGGTTAGATTTTTTAAGTTTAAGAGCAAGAGGCATCCTTTTGATATCATCGAAGGCATAATCACCCGAAGGCCAAGAGATCTAATTTATTTTGTTAGTCGCTTATTCGAAGCCGCCGTAAATAAAGGTCACAATGCAATTACAGATGGTGAATTGCCACACGCCATTGAGAGTTATTCAAAATTTCTGAACCAAAATTTGATTGCCGAAACTTCGGCGGAATTTCCTACAATAGAAGGTATTTTGGCAAAATTACAGGTACACCACGGACAAAAACTGGAATACAAAAAGTTATCAAAAATAATTCGATCGTATGGATATGATGAGGACAAAGAAAATGCCTTGGTCGTAACATTATTTGAAAAAGGTTATATGTTGGGGTTTGATACAAAAACGAACTCGCCTTTTTCTGATATCGAGACACTAAGGCATAAACTAAAAGAGAGACGGTGGATATTTTTCAGAAATAAAGTGTATGTCATAGCTCACGCAAAATATTTCTTAATAAAAAATAGACATTTCTCATCTTTTTAATTTCCCATGCACTTATCACCACGTAGTGAAGGGAAGTGCCCCCAACTGGGCAATGTCGCTCACTAAGTTTTCGATATAGTTCGGTCCGACGAAATATCGCTTTCGGTTAGGAAACGTGCATCGACTATGGTCGAACTTATCCATGCGATTCGCCCCTCGTGATTAATGATATTGCCAGTAAGTTTCAAATAGTTTTTTAAATCCTCTTTAGACACGCCGAATTCGGCGGAGATTCTATACATTCCTCGAAATCCTTGAAAAATATTTGAAAAAGTCATTGATGCGCCCGCACGTAACACACAGGTGTCACGTCCCGCCTATCCGGACCCGGTGTAATCCCACCTATCGAGACCCACCTGTTTTGTAAGTTCTGATTACAACACAAAGCACCTCCTTTTCAAGTGTATGAATTTGGTTTTCTG
>JACQRL010000437.1 GCA_016206485.1 Planctomycetota bacterium
CTCATCGGCTACACCAGGCACTACTACTTTGTCTCTATCGCCTTCACCTTACTTGCCTACATTTCAAAAAAGGAGGGTATCACCATTTTCCGCCTCAAACTGCTTCTTAATTCCTAGAGTTATGCCAAAGCTCTGGCTATCTCCAATAACTAACTCAAGACAAGAGGTGAATCGTGTCCTACTTTTATTGGACAAAGCCGGACACTCGGCAAATCTCCTTCTTGTCTGCCGCCACGCTCCTTGAATAAGAAACCACAAAAAGGGATAGGGTGTTTTTCTTCGGGTTTTCGATTATATGTAAAAAGCTTTCCGCCATCTTCTTCAAAGTCCCTCCAAAAATTTCAGACTGCAGTTAATATTTGCTTGAATCTTAAGCTCGTCTTAATAAACTTACTTTTCGATTTATAGTCAAATTAGTACCTTTTAAGGAGGGTGTTATGGTAGCGAAAAGGCTTACTTTTGATCAGGAAGCTAATGAATCCTTAAAACGCGGTGTAGAAAAAATTTATGATGCGGTCAGGTTCACACTTGGTCCGAGCGGATATAAAGTAATTATAGATAAATCTTGGGGAGCTCCGAATATAACAAAAGATGGCGCTTCCATAGCTGAAGAAGTTGAGCTCCTTGATCCAACAGAAGATATGGGCGCAAGAATGATTCGTGAAGCCGCTTCGAAGACATCTGATGAAGCCGGTGACGGATCAACCACATCAGTTGTACTTGCGGGTTCGATATACAAAGAAGGATTTAAGAGGATAGCTGCCGGAGTCAATCCGATCCAGTTCAGGACCGGTCTTGAAAAGATACTTGATGAGGCGGTTAAACAGCTTAAGAAGCTTTCAAAACCTCTCGAAATTTCAGATAAGAATCAGATTATCAATGTCGGCACAATCGCATCAAACGGAAAGAAAGAGATTGGAGAAAAGCTTTTTGAGGCATTTTCAAAGGTTGGTAAGGATGGAGCTGTTGCTGTAGAGGAAGGAAAAACAACTCAAACTGAGATTAAAATTGTTGAAGGAATGCAATTCGACAGAGGGTTCTTGTCTCCTCATTTTGTTACAGATCAGGATACTATAAGCGCAGTGCTGGAAAACCCATATATTCTGATTTGGGAGGATAAAATCTCGAACATCAGGCAACTTGTCCCATTGTTGGAAAAGATTGCCGAGGTAAAAAGACCTCTTTTAATAATTGCAGAAGATGTTGAAGGAGACGCGCTTGCAACGCTTGTAGTAAATAAGTTAAGAGGAGTCATACAGGTGTGCGCAGTGAAAGCCCCCGGTTATGGCGACAGGAGGAAGGCAATAATGGAAGATATAGCGATACTTACAAGCGGCCGCGCGCTTTTCAAGGACTTGGGAAGCGATCTTGAAAAGGTAACACTTAAAGATCTGGGACAGGCAAAAAAAATAATCAGTGATCAGGACTTTACAACAATAATTAGCGGAAAAGGCAAGAAAGAAGACTTGGAAAAGAGATGCGCGCAGATCAGAAAAGAGATAGAAACAACAGATTCAGACTATGATAAAGAGAAACTGCAGGAAAGACTTTCGAAACTTACAGGCGGTATTGCTCAGATCAATGTTGGCGCATCGACAGAAACGGAGCTGAAGGAAAATAAAAAACTTGTTGATAATGCTTTGAGCTCTGTAAGAGCAGCACTTGAAACTGGAATTGTTCCCGGAGGCGGTTCATCATATTTGAAAATAATTAAATCATTGAAGGGGCTTAAATCTAGTGAGAGTGAAGAGTATGCACTTGAGTCCTTGATAAAGGCGCTTGAATTTCCTATCAGACAGATCTCTGAAAATGCGGGTTACAATCCCTCCCTTATAGTGAAGCAGGTACTTGAAAAGGGCGGCAGTTTCGGTTTCAATGCTCATACCGGAGAAGTTGTAGATATGTTTGAAGCCGGCGTCGTTGATTCTCTAAAAGTAGTTGAGTTCGCGCTTCGAAATGCCGTGAGTGTGGCGGGATTGCTACTGACAACCGACACTTTAATAAGTGAAATAAAAGAAAAAGGAATTAACTCTGCTGCTGCCGCAGGCGGTGGTATGGGCGGCATGGGTGGCATGGGCGGAATGGGTGGTATGGGCGGCATGCCAAACATGTATGATTAGAAGGAGGTAAATTATGGCGACAAAAATCAGACCTTTGGAAGACAGAATAGTAGTTGAACCCATCGAAGAAGAATCAAAGACAAGCGGCGGGATTATTCTCCCTGAACAAAGCAAAGGAAAGCCGACGAAAGGAAGAGTGATTGCAGCCGGTCCCGGAAAGATTTCAAAAGATGGAAGCAGGATTCAGCTAGCTATCAAGACAAACGACAGAATATTATTTTCTGAATATGCGGGAACAGATATAAAAATCGGAGAAAAAGAATACAAGATCATAAATGAATCGGAAATACTGGGTATTTTAGAGGAATAGGAGGTAAGTCATGGCAAAGCAACTGCTTTATGACGATAAGGCAAGAGAAAAAATCCTTGCCGGTATAGAGAAACTCGCCAAAGCTGTTAAAGTAACACTTGGACCGGGCGGACGTAATGTAGTCCTTGACAAGAAGTTCGGATCGCCGCTTGCAACAAAGGATGGTGTTACTGTGTCGAAAGATATTGAGCTTGAGGACCCATTTGAGAATATGGGGGCAAAGCTCGCCAATGAAGCCGCAGATAAAACAAATGATCTTGCCGGAGATGGAACGACAACATCAATTGTTCTGGTCGAAGCGATTTATAAAGAAGGTCTGAAATACATGAACAGAGGCTATAATGTCAACAGATTGAAAAAGGGAATTGAGCTTGCTTCGGAAGCTGTTACAAATGAACTTACCAGGATCAGCAAGCCTGTTGATAGCTCAAAAGAATATTATAACGTTGCTTTGATCTCATCGCATTACGATGAAGAGATAGCCAAACTCGCGCAGGAAGCGATTACTAAAGTTGGAAAGGATGGCGTAATTACAGTAGAAGAGAGCAAAGGCAATGAAACTATTTTTGAATATGTTGAAGGAATGAGATTTGACAAGGGCTATATATCTCCATTTTTCATAAACAAAGCAGATACACTGACAACAGAATACGATGATTGTTATATTTTACTCACGGATAAAAAAATCGGGAATCCAAGGGATCTGATCCCGGTTCTCGAGCAGATTGCTCAGGCAGGAAAATCTCTCCTGATCGTAGCCGAAGAGGTAGAAGGAGAAGCCCTCGCTCTGTTAGTTGTAAATAAATTAAGAGGACTCTTGAACGTAGTTGCAAGCAAGGCTCCGGCCTTCGGAGACAGAAGAAAAGCAATACTTCAGGATATCGCAATACTTACAGGCGGGCAACTTTTAAGCGATGATACAGGGCTCACATTTGAAAATCTAAAACTCAAAGACTTGGGACATGCAAAAAAAGTCGTTGTTGATAAAGAGAATACGACAATTATCGGAGGAAAAGGAAGTAAGAACGCTATTGAAGCCAGAGTGAAAGAACTCCAGACGCTTATGCAGAAAACTACATCTGAATATGACAGGGAAAAATATCAGGAAAGATTTGCCAAATTAACAGGCGGAGTCTGCATTATCAAAGTTGGCGGAACAACAGAAGCAGAGGCAAAAGAGAAAAAATTCAGGGTTGAAGATTCAATTCATGCCGTAAGAGCCGCAGCAAAAGAGGGTGTAATTCCTGGCGGCGGAGTCGCCTTTTTAAGGGCAATTCCTGCGCTTGATGTACTCATCAAAAAAGCGAAGTCAGATGATGAGGCTGCAGGAATCAGAATAGTCAAAGAAGCTATCGAACTTCCTTTGTACAATATTGCAAAGAACGCAGGTTTTGACTCAGCGGTAGTTGTGGATGAAGTAAAATCTCTCGAAGGAACCAAGGGCTTTGACGCAACCACGGGAAAATATGTTGATATGCTGAGCGCCGGTATAATAGATCCTACTAAGGTAGCAAAGGTAGCATTGAACGGAGCCACAAGTATAGCGAGCATGCTGCTTACAGCTAAGGCGGCAATAACGGAAATAAAAGAGGAAAAGAAGGAAAACGTTGTTGCTCAGGCAGTGCATTAATCGTAGAACGTAGGTCGTGGAGCGTAGATCCGGGATTGTGGATCTTAGAGCGTGGAACTCAGGTCGTAAAACGGATAGAATAATAGCATTTATAAATAATTTCTTTTTTTTCTACGCTCTAGAATTTACGATCTAAGTTTTACGATTTATGGGTAAAGATTATTACGAATTGCTTGGAGTCGAAA
>JACQRL010000440.1 GCA_016206485.1 Planctomycetota bacterium
CCATATATCCTTTAAATTAATTTTAAATATATAGAACCTGGCAATTAATAGGTCGAATACATCAAGCTGTTTGCCTTTGGTGTTGATTTTCTCAAATATGTCAGTAACCTGCTCTAGTTTCAGTTTTTCAGGGAGTGTAATATAAGGGATTTCATAGCCATCCCAGATATGCCTTAATTTAACTTCAATTTTTTTTCTTATCGTCCTCTTTTGTTCTTCACCTGTTTTTTCAGCTATGAGAGCGTCTTCAAGTTTGTCTATCCATTCATGAGATTTATCTAGCATAAACAAAGGAAACCACAGGCGTTTGACTGAGTCTTCAATAGTAAGTTTTCTGGTTAATACCTTTATGCAACTTTGAGTATCATCACTTGCAGTTAACAAAGTATAAAAATCAATATAGAAATATTGTGGAGATCTGCTTTTTCTGAGATAAAAGTTCTCTTCATCAAAATGTTTTTGGTTCGGGAAAACAGTGCTGTAATATAATGATGTAATCCTTTGCTGTCCATCAAGAATAATAGCGCTTTGTCTTAAGTCATCGGTAGGTTTAACTCCTTCTATAGGTTGAATCCCTACTTCAGGTGTACTATCGGTTTCCCAGAGTAAAAATGAGCCAATGTAATAGTCTTTAACAATAGATTCCCATAGCTCCCGCACATCTGTTTTAGTCCAATCGTAGTATCTTTGGAAATGAGGAAGCACCCATTTGGTTCTTTGGCAATCATCAATGATGTGTCGTATTTTTGCTCTTTGAAGCTCTTTAAGCGTATATATGGAAAACTCGCGATCCTTTGCAAGTTCATAGTTTGCAACTAATTGCTTATAGTTTGAATCGGAATCTGTTTCATCCTCATCATCATCGACAACTGCTTCTTCATCTTCATCCTGATAATCAGACAAAATATATCCATCATACCAATAAAGAAAGAGATCTAATTCAAGGTTATTCCTGATCAGATTGCTTTCCAACCGGCGTTTAAACCCCTCAATTTTCCCCATATTTTCATTGTATTTACTCAAATATTTCGAGAGCTTATCCCTTTTGCCAAACAGATTGGTTAATGTTTCAAAGGCAGTATTCGTATAGGATGCGATTGGCGTAAACTTGTTGTTAATACAAAACAATATAGGCGAAATTGCGCAGCATTGCAGCCCACGTGAATATTTACTTGAGGTAAAATTAGCAATATGTCGCTCAATGTTATCAGGATCATTTTGAACTGCCAGGCATAAATTTAGTATCAAGTTTGCAATGTTATTAAAATCGCTATCTGAATAAGAAAACTTTCTTCTTAGATAAAATTTGGCATCACCGAACCAGCTGAAACAACTTTCTCGTTGTGATATCTTGTTTTCACAATGAGGTAAAAGATCATAAAGGACCTTGATAGTAAACTCATCCGACTTTCTGTCCATTTTGAATAATGACGCAAGTAACTTTCTGACTTCACCGATTTCTTCTTCAGTAGTCTCCTTGGCTTCTTTTCCTTCTTCCGTTTGTACAAAAGATTCAAAATTTTTAAGTATATCTGCGATATTAGTCTGCAGATTTGGAGATTCAAAAGCTCCGCCATAGAAAGCGAGTAGCTCTTCTTTTGCTCTCCCCGATATGTTAAAAATTGTCGATATAGCGCCAATTCGGTTACGGGTTTTTGGGGTTAATTTGTCTTTTGATACAGTAGTCACCCACCCAACCTTTCGAATGTGATTTTGAGAATTATTCTGGTCATACTCGTATTCACTTTTGATGACTCCTAATAAGAAACTCGAATTTTTTGTATCTGATGTAATAACGTAGTCACCTATTGCAACATCGAATTTAAAGCGTGAAATTTCGCTTGCAATCATGGATTGTTGTAAGGAGCTTTTCCCCGTATAAATTGCCGACACTTTATCTTTAACTTCATCAGTAGATGAAACTTTTGTTAGATCACCTACTTCCCAGCCAACAGCTACGATATTCCTGGTCCTGAAAATATCGATCATTGATGCGCCTTTGCCTGCCCGGATCGTCCACATCCTGTTTTCTGTCATTGTATTGGCACTATCTTATATAATGTAGAAGGATTTACAATCTGAACAATTCAACAGGTTGCTTCACAGTTTGGATAGAAACTACCTATAAAAAGGCAGTTAATAATTTTATAGGTAGATTCTTTTTACTACTGCATGGGACAAACTTCAATCATTAAGTATTTGAAAGCATTTGGACCAAAGTTATCGAATTTTGAATAATCATTCCACCTCAATTTATACTTGCCTTTCAATACCAATCGGCTTTCACGCCCTTCCATAGTCCCTTTGGATGCACCATTCCATTTGAGCTTACCTTGCAAGAGCCGACCATCATGAATATTGAAATCACCATCAACAGTTCCAGATCTAGGCCTTGCATTTCTGTACGACAGATCATTTGTCAGCATAATCGCATAACCGATAGAAACCTTTGAGGAGCAGGCAAGGTTTTCTAATCTAACTATGTCTTTAATGAAATCATACCTGCCACAATCCTGTGCTCCTTGCTGTAAAAGTGCAAAATGCTCTTCATTATGGGAAATATTTATCCTTTTCGTCTTATACTTCAACTCAACAGCAACAACAAAATTTTTTTTTGCTAAAATAATGTCTGTGTATTCTCGTTTCCTATCGTGTAGCATGTCGATTTCTAACCTTATGTTAAAGTCAGGATATGATTTCTGAGTTTCCCATGCTAGAGCATGTTGAAAATCAGCCTCTGAATGAAATATAGGTCTGTATTTACTCAGTCTACACAACATATAATCTAAGTCGATCATAGCTGATTAAATATTATTATCGATCCTTCAACAATGAATTCCCTTACCATCAACATTTTATTTTCTGCCATTGTACTGGGTGTATTTTATACAATGGATGTAGATTTACAATTTGAAATATTTCGCTTTCTGCCCCTAACTATGAAATGAAACAATCATGGAAATCATCCGTTTGCATTCATTTAGCGCATCAAATGCGTCCTTAAGACCCCTTGATGTCAATGCATCGATATAAAGCGGAGTCCACAATTCTATTTCTATTCCATTATCCTTCTCTCTGAAGTAAACAGCCACACCTTGGTTAGAGCATGCTTTCATCAGATGTAGTATGTTTTCCTTTAGTTTCCGTGTTTCATCAGGACTGATGTTGAGAATGTCCCCCACTCTCAAACCAGGATCCTCCCAACCTTTGCTAATGTATCCAATATCTTTTTCTCCAGAATATACGTCAAAATAGAATTCCAAGGCAGAGTCAACCACAAGCCTGTTAAGTGTAAACCCAGCGCCTGTGCTGTTCATCAACACAGTTGTAACATTACACAAGAAATTAAGGCAGTAATCCATGGTCTTTGGGTCATTTGTTTCCGCCTGACTTACAAGAAAGTTCCATATACGTTGTGCCATTTCAGATGCTTTCTCTTTATTTATAGAGTCTCCGGATTCGGCTAGCCTGGACCTCATGATGACCACTGTAGCGATGCAAATGAGAAAGGAAACATAATTGTGATGTCCGTATGCTCATGATAAAATTGGCGTTTAGTGCAACTGTTTAGATTTTTTAGGAGGTTTAAAATGGATAAAAAGGAGTTAAAGAAGAGTGATTCTCTTATCTCAATTCCTTGAATTGTCAGTTCAAAGTAAATCAATACAAAAGTTATGATTAATACTACATACACGGGGCTAATAAATAATAATGGACCAAATTCGTTGTTACGTTTTCTTAAAAATATCCTACCAAGGTCGAACAGAGTTGACATTGGAGTCGCATTTATAACAAGTGCTGGTCTAGATCAAATTATAGAAGATCTAAAGAAGGTTATTACAAAGTCACATTCTAAAATACGTATATTGACAGGTCTTTATCAAGCTGTCACGGAAGTTACAGCTCTAGAAAAGCTATTGACTTTATGTAAAAGGTTTCCTGACAACTTTGAAGTTAAAATCTCGTTAGAACAATACTTTCACAGAAAGTATTATGCGCTATCTACTAATATTAAGACATCTCTAATTATAGGCTCATCGAATCTTACAAAAGAAGGTTTGGTTAGTGAGGGGGAATTAAACGCTGTATTTACTTCTAACAATAGGGATTTACGCACCAATGAATTTGTTAGGTCATTCCAAACTGAATGGACACACAATTCCGTAATTTTGACTGATCGTGTTATAGC
>JACQRL010000447.1 GCA_016206485.1 Planctomycetota bacterium
AGATGTTTATAAGATACAGCTCAATATACAGATGAGAAAAATGACTCAGGATGAAATAGATGAATTTTATAAGAAACAGTCAGAGCTCCGCGGCGGAAATAACAACTAAGTCTAATTAAATTTAAAGCAATCTTGCTTAATAGTTTCAGATGAACCACAAATCGGTAAAAACTGCCTACAGCTTACTTGCTATCGTAATATTAACCATAATATGCATAACATTCCTTTTTAAGTCAGGAGAGAAAAGCAACAAAGAAAACCATCCAAAAGATGAACAAGTCAATAAAAATGCCACAGATGAAAATCTCCAACAGATAGAGAGTAGTCACACAAAAACTAATAATGGTTCAGAAATTGATGATGCTACTACGCAGAATCAAAACGAAACAAGATCAGTTCATATAAAAGGAGTTATGCATGGGAGCAATGGAAGCCTTTTAAATTTGAGGTATGAAATCAACCAGGAAGGATTTTACTTTGTCGGATACCATATAAATATTTGGGTGATCAAGGGAGACTCAGATATAGTAAAATTGTCTGAGTTAACAAAACAGATGGCATATCGCGGATACAATCCGGAAGAGATTACAGTCTTAACTACGGCAAGTACTGTAACATCAGAAGCAGGACAATTTGCTGCTGATTTACAATACAAAATAGCCAAGGGGCAACGGGATCTGCTTATATTATTTGCTGAGCCCGCCGGGTTTGCCGGACTTCTGAGCAGCGACGGAAAATCAAGCTCACCGTTCTATCCGCAAAATCCGATCCCTCCATGCTTCGCAGAAACTTATCATACAGTTTTAGACAAACCTGAACAGACTGTCGATGCGGTCATTATCTGCTCTTTAAAAATGGCAAAGCTGTCGTTCCAGATACTGCCTGAAATCGTAAACACTGAGGGTTACATCTCCTCTTACATCACATCAACAAGCGCAAAACTTGCATTTTCAGTCGGTATTGTGCCGGACAAATATAATAATGTCCCATCAGAAGTTGGGCTGCAGCTGCATATTGAAAGAAAAGGTTATGAAGACCATGATGAATTTATTGAGCCGCTGTCACCCGGTGAAGAAAAATTTATTACAATTAACATGACAAAATCGTTTCAAAAATTCAGCGGTAAACTCCTGGACTGGAACAATACTCCGGTTCAAGGCATCGATATATGGATGAAGCAGGGAGCCCTCAATTTCCAGGCGACAACAGATGGAAACGGAAACTTTACTTTTACAGGCATAAAAAATGTAAAGATTGATTATGTTACCCCTGCGATAGCATGGAAGAGCACAATGTATAAACCCGCATTTTACGATGATATTAATCCATCAACTTTATTAACTATTAAACTTGAAAAGGCAGGCCCAATAAAATTTACAGGAAAATGCGTAAGTAAATCGGGATCTCCCGCGGTGGGAATATCCGTATATGTTGATCAAACTGACAATCTTTTAAGGCGTATCTCGGCCGCCGCAATCTCTAATGAAAAGGGTGAGTTTATAATCGACGGGATGCTTGATAAGCAGATTAATTCCATAAGTTTCAACTGGCTTGGCGGATCTAATGGAACAATGTCGTTAGATTCAGGAAAAATTGTACTTAATAATGTTGATATTCACACCCCTCTTATCGTGACAATTGAATGACCAGGCTCAGTTAAAGATGTACCTTAAAAAAGTGCTTTAGTAATATAGAGTAAGGTTATGAACAAAAGAAATCTGCTAACTGCTGCTATTACTATTATAGCAGTGATTATCATAGCTGTTGCTATTATTCAAAATTCAAAGACCCCAAATGCTACGCGCTCCAGGGAATCAGACAAAAATAACAATACAGTTCTAAAAACAACTCTATCTCAACCTGATTCAACAGATAAGTCTGCAGACAAACCAGCTGTAACTGATTCTGTGTCTGCCGGCAACGAATCTTCCAAACAGGTAGAATTCGAAAGAACAGTGATTGTTACCGGACAGCTGAAGGATGAAAACAGAAACCCTTTTGTCCCGCATGTCAGTGACTATAAAGATGAGGATCTGAACGACCAGGAAGACTCGGTTATTTCATACATGGTCTTTGCTACCGTTGATAAAAACAGCGGTTCTAATGCAAAATCACTTTCGGAGATAATGCGGCAGACTTCTATACAGCACACCGCGCTCACCGATGAGAATGGATCATTTAAGATTGAGTTTCGCTACAACACCTCTTCTAAAAACTCAGATACATTATACGTATCGCTCCATCCAACAGGGACTTTATACAAAAACAGAGGGGTTGACAGAGGGCCCGGACTCCAAGCAGTTAAAGATGTTATGGGGCCACTTTTTCCTTTCTACTGCGAAAACTCAACATTCATCCTTAAAAAACAGGTAGAGGAGCTTACTGCTTCGTTCACTCTTGCCTCAAAAGCCAACCTGACTGTCGAAATAACACCCGCCCGAATACCTAATGAGCACATGCTTTTAATAATGAACGGGAAGAACGGAGTTGCCGCCAGCAATATTGAATTTGCAAGCATCGGATTATACAGCGAAAAAGCAACCATCTCTCTTCCTGCCAGAACAAATCTTGAATTAACACTTTCAAGGAGCGGATATGAAGATTACAAAGAAATTTTATCTCCGCTTTCAATCGGTGAAGAACGCCTTCTTTCTATAAATATGGCTAAATCCTCACTTGATTTCACGGGGCAGATCCTTGACTGGGATGAAACTCCGCTGAAAAAAACGAATGTTTCCATAGTTCAGGGGGCCACATACAGTAATGCAGAGACAGACGATTCCGGCAACTTTATCATAAAAGGGATCAAAAAATCACCGATTACACGCATTACCTTGAATGTATGGGAGAGAAATATCGCTTATAAAAAATACTGGTTCGAAAACGTCGATGCAGAAAAACCCTTCAACATCAGACTGGAAAAAGCGGGTCCTGTGTCAATATCTGGAAAATGCCTTGATAAAGATGGGAAACCATACGCATCAGTAAGTGTAACTATATATCAGGATGGTTTGGAAGTACCTGTAAATATTTCATCCAATAATAACGGGGAATTCAGCGCCCAAGGATTGTTGGACAAAACTATCTCAAAAATCGAGTTTCATTACTACAAATCCTGGAATAACCCTCTCACTATAGACGATGGAACGGTTGTGATGGTTCCTGAAGGCGGCCGTTTAGAGCTAACAAACGTCGATCCGCAAACATTCATTACAGTGACATTAAAATAAGAACACCGAAGACAGTAGTCAGTAGCTAGGTTATAGTAGCTAGGGAACCTTTAACAAATATCTCCACGGAAACACAGAATTCCCGCAGAAACACGGAAAAATACAAAAAATATTCACTTAAAAGTGAAGTTTCGTTAAGTATCTGCTAGCAAATTACTCGATTTGAATCACTACTAAGATATGGAGAAATTAATACATAAGTTCTTTTTTATACCTTTATTAGCATGCGCAGTGTCAGCTGCTGCAGATTTAAGTACTGCGAATAATTTTACCACTCTGTTGAAAATACTTCCTCCTCACATGGAGTGGACTCCCGACAGCAGGCAGATCGTATTTGAAATAAACGGAAAACTTTTCATTTACGACACAGAAAAGCAAACAACCAAGAAACTCATTAATGATGAGCAATATGACATAATCGCGGACAACTTCTCTATATCTCCGGATGGAAAGTGGATCGCAACCGCTGCAAGTGATGTACACGATCATCGTTCACTATACATAGTGCCGATAAAGGAGAACGCAAAGCCAATATGCTTCCACAATTTATCACAATGGTTCAATGGACAATATATCTGGTCGTCAGATGGAAACAAGCTGATCTGTACATATTCAGTTCACACAGACTCTAATTATGAAAACGATATTTTTTACATCTGTGTTTACAGCTTCAACAAAACAGATAATGAAGACAAGCCAAATATAACAAGGGCAGAGAGGAAGATTGATAAGATTTTTGGGCTTGGAAATCTATATTACAACAAAAGAATAGATGACACTTTATATCTTTTTAAATGGAGTAAGAACCCGGACTCCACTGCGGAATATAACATTCTGGACTCAATACACGCGTTTAATATTAATGATTTATCAACAACCAAAGTCCTTGATATCAACAAGCAGGTTTACTGGGGGTATCTCGTAATGTCACCCGATGGCAAAAGGCTTTTAATAAACAAAAAAATATATGAGATTAAAACTGATGGAGCATTATCATATCTTCGGGAAATAGAGTTCGATACCCGCATAACTTCAATTGAATGGCTCAACGGACATGACAAGCTTCTTTTAAGAACTGGCGCTGATAAAAAACTTACATGGATGACACTGGATGAAAAGGGAGGCGAAATAAAAACTGTTTTCTCCCAACATGTTATAAAGGATCATTACGAATACACTTATATGCGGGCATGCAAAAACAATGAGAAAATTCTCGTTCATAAAGACAAAAAAATCGATGACAAACAGGAAATCAACGAAGTTGAGGCATATATAACCAATACTGATTTTTCCAAAAAAAGTAAATCAGTTAAATTTACAGATACCGCTTATAAATCCGGCTGGATCGTCTCTCCTGACCAGACTAAAATAGCTTTAATAACAACTGACAACAACCGTCCAATTAAAAACTATGAACTCAAAATAATCAGCATTCCTGCAATCGAACCCAAATCCGACTGAATAAGACTGTTCAGACTTGTAAGACTGTATTGACTTATTAGACAACCGACTATCAAGCCACTAAACTATTGAGACTCTGTAGACTCATTAGACTGTTAAGGCCGTTTAGACTTGTTTGATTGTTAAGACTCTATTGAAGCTGTTGCCTCAATCTCTATTTTTGCTCCATCCTGTATAAGTGCTTTGACTTCAACAAGCGCCATTGCGGGATAATGTTTTCCCATGTGTTTACGATAAACAGCTCCAAGCTCTTTTAAATTAGACAGATACTCTTTCTTATCAGTGACATACATCGTGAAGCGAACGATATTTTCAGGTTTGCTTCCTGACTCGCGCGCAACTTCCAAGACGCTCCAGAGCGCCCTTTCAAACTGCTCAACAAAGTCGTTTGAAACCAGCTTTCCATCTTTAGCGCGCCCGGTCTGTCCAGCTACAAAAAGAAATCCGTTTGCAATCACTCCGTTGTTATAACCGCTCGGAAACGGCAGTGAATTCGGATTTACTAATTTATCTACCATAGGTCAATTGCTTCACCATTCTTTTTTCCGGTTTCATCCGCCGCAAGATTAAGTACTTCCATTGCAACCTCTTCTGAAGTAATGATTTTCCCGCTTTGATTTTCCTTTGCCATAAATTTTCGGATTTCTTCCGGGCTCATCCCAGTCTTTTGTGTTATATTTTCTATATTTCTATCTGTTGCAGGAGTATCTACAAACCCGGGACATACCGCGTTAATGGTAATACCATAATCTTTTACCTCAATAGCAACAGATCTGGTAAAGCCGAGCACTCCATGTTTGCCGGCAGAGTATGCGCTTATGTATTTTCCACCCATTTTCCCTACTATTGATGCTACATTTACAATGTGGCCATATCTTTGCCTCATCATAACAGGTAGACAGGCGCTTGTGCAGAGAAACACGCTGGTCAGGTTTGCAGAGATAATTCTATTCCAAAAATCTAATGTCATCTTTGAAATCGGCATGCTGGTCGGATCTCCTGCATTATTTACAAGTATGTCTATTCTGCCGAATCGCTCCTCAACTTTATCCACAAAGGCGTTAACTTCGGCTTCTTTTGTGACATCGCAGGTGAGACTCAGATGACTTTCTTTCAAATTGCGCGAGGTTTCATCCAATCTTTCCTTGCTGCGCCCGCAGATGGCAATTTTTGCCCCTTCCTTCGAAAAAAGCAGCGCTATTGCCTTGCCAATTCCGCTTGATGCCCCTGTGACGATTGCAACCTTACCGTTTAGTTTCATATGAAACAATAGTATATGGAATGTGGGATATAGAATATAGGAAAAACTCAACCCGACGACTTCGACCACACCGGCTCACCGGACCATAAGACAATTAGACCATCATAGACTACAAGACTTTACAGACTGATAGACTATTAAACTTATTGTAGACTATAATATGTTATTTAGTTCCCACCCTCTCAACAAATGCGGTCACAAGTATATTGGATAGTTTATCAAATGTTTTCTTTCCTTCTTCCACTGTCGCTTTTGCGGGGTCTCCGCAATAGGCCTCAAGCATGTCGATTTCGTTGAAGGATTTCGCGCCTGACTTTATTTTTTCGGCAAGATTTACAAATTTTGCCTTTGTACTCTTGTACAAACTTTTTACTAACTCAGGCCTTGACGCGAGAACAAGAGAAGTTTCATATTGTCCCGCATGGCATGAACCGCTTCTGAATTCATCCGTCAGCATCTTAGCCCAACGCCTGTCCGTCTTGTCGGGAAAAATCACCACAGGATCAGTGCAAATATCAAATACAGCGTGAAGCGCCTTCAGGTGAACCGGATCAAGATGGCTGTTCGCAACCAACAAATATCTTAACTTCATTAAACGCAGGTTGTTGCATATTGAGCCTAGCATATTTCTAAAGGCAGAGTCAAGTATACTTACTGTTCCGGTAAAACTTTTAGCAAACTCTGCAATAGTATAGCTGATTGACGGCAACAGCATCACATCATAATCCAGCGCCGAAAGTTTTATAGCGGTAAGGCAGGCAAGATGGTTTGAGATAATAATATCGGTTGCTATGGGCAGGTGAGGTCCATGCGCCTCAAGAGCTCCTATTGGAAGTATCGCAACAAGTTTTTTCCGGTCAATGCTTCGAACTTCTGTCCAGGTCATCTCTTCCAGACAGAATATTCCCATACGTTTAATATTAACAACAAAATCGTTTCATGGAAGAGACGTAATCGCCAATAGTCAGCATCGATCATCACCTGCTTTGGCTCAACCCATTTTACTAATAGCAAATCCTTTAAATCTATCAATACCACTACAACAAATCAGCAACCTGAAGCACTCCATAATGTGACTTATACATACTCTGTTATTCAAGAGGCTCTATAACAATTTAGACCTGTAAAAACAAGATTAAAAGTTGTATTGTACAGTTCAAAGTTCCCGGTTTCACTCCCTGTATCCTGACTGCTGTATACTGTCTTCTTCTTATTCGTTTATTGTTGTAAAAAAGCGAAAAAAATTGCATAGAAACCTAAACCATTCCGAAAAAATGGTGATCTGGTATTGTAACTAATTTAATGGAGGTTTTATGTTTACTAGAAGTTTGTTGGTGGTTTGGGTTATTACTTTAGGATCTTTCTTCTTATCAAATTGCAAGTCATCAAGTAAAGGATCAGGGGGGTCTCAAAATACAAGTAATAACCAGAATACGGGGTCTGGAGCCCAGAACAATAGTGGATCAGGTCAAACCAGCCCTGAACCCTCAGAATCTGAAACGCCATCAAATACTCCATCTATGCCTCAGATTCCACCCGGGAATCTGTCTGAATTCCAGATACTTACCCCACAGAATGGAGAAAACATTTCATCATTACTTCCACTTTTTTCATGGCAACTGGCAAGTAATGCAACATCATACAGATTAATTGTTCAGCTGCTTGACTCACCTGTAACCATCGGCGGACCGGTAGGAGTTTCGGAAATTATCAATGAGCTTCTTTCTTCAAACCAACACAGTTTTATGCCTTCAACACCATTGCAGTCGAATAAAGGATACAGATGGACCGTAGTGGCATATAATGCCTCAAATTCTGCTTACGCTGTAAATGGTCCGCTCTATTTTACTACAAATATTTCATCTGGCGGATTTGCTCTATTGACTCCTGCAAATTTTTCTGTCACCGACTCGAATACTCCGACACTTACTTGGAGCGCTCACAGCAATACAAACAACTATTTAGTAGTGATAGCACATCTTCCTGAATTTACAAGTCTGATATCAACAGGGTACAACACCACTTTTGAACCGGGATTAGCTGCGACTGTATCAGGCACAAGTTATACTGTACCTTCCGGATTGCTCATGGCAGGTCAAGAATATATGCTGTGTGTTTACGCTGTAACAGGTACTAACTCAGATCCGGATAATGTAATACTCATAAGAGCCGACAACATGCCATATTTCTTCAGAGTCGGTTCATCATCAGGTAATTCAACTTCAACCGATCCTGTTAAAATTAATAATGCCTCAGATAACACTAGCGAAGATGAGGAAGATGATGCTGCTAACTAAGAGCTCTTATCTTTTATCCTAGTTGTGCAACAAAGCAGAGCTTGCTTTCGCCACAGGATGCGAGAAAGCAGATTGATGCTTATATATATTATTATAATTTTACAAGACTTCACAGCAGTATTGGCTTTATTACGCCTTATGAGATGCTGACAGGGCAGAAAGAAAAGATCGTTAAAAAAAGAAAAGAGAAGCTGGCTATAGCCAGATTAAATAGAAATAAAATGTTTAAGTTTTCTACCTTATTTACCTACCCCATTTTGCCCAATTCCATCTGAAACTCAACAGTTCTATAATTCATGTTCTGTGCTTTGAGTTCCAAGATTTCTGATTCTCCATTTATTGTGAAGCATCCTATTATCCATACAATCTCGGAATGACAGATTTTTCGGATGAGCTCAACATAGCAGATTATTTCCTAGATAACAGAATAAAGGAAGGGAAAGGCGGCAAAACCGCCCTGCTGCATAAAGATCAGAAATACACATACAATGACATTCAAAGGCTCAGCAATCAATTTGCTAATGCATTTACCGGTCTTGGCGCCGAGATTGAAAATAGAATAATGATCGTTCTACATGACACACCGGAATACGTAGGAGCATTTTTCGGGATACTTAAAACAGGAGCAGTTGTCGTAATGGTGAACCCCGGACTCAAAACACAGGATTACATCGGCTTCCTAGGTTACACTCGTGCAAAAATAGCGGTTGTCCATTCTTCGGCAATGCCGGAGTTCGAACCTGCCGCAAAACAAACTTCCACCCTCAAAAACATACTTGTTGTGGGAGACAGCTCCGGAAAACACACGTCCTGGAACTCAATCCGTAACTCGCAAAATCCACAATTCGAAACCGTAAAAACCAACAGATATGATCCTGCCATCTGGCTTTTTTCAGGAGGAACAACTGGAAAACCAAAGGCAGTAATTCAGACACATCAGTCATTTGCAAACACAACAGAATGCTACGCAAAAAAAACCATAGGATATAAGGAATCAGATATAACTCTTTCCATCCCAAAGCTTTATTTCGGTTATGCTACAGGATCAAACCTGCTCTTCCCGTTTTCAGTTGGAGCGACCACTGCATTATTCGACGAAAAGGTGACTCCCGATACACTGTTGGAACAAATAAGAAGATTCAAACCGACGATTTTAATAAATGTCCCTACTATGATTAATCACCTGGTACAACATCCCGAAGCGTCAAAAAAAGATTTCGCATCGCTTAGACTGACAACCTCAGCAGGAGAAGCCCTTCCGGTCGAGCTCTATAATAAATGGAAAGCAAAATTTGGAGTAGAAATACTTGACGGTATTGGCACCGCAGAAATGTGGCACATTTTCATCTCGAACAGATTAGGAGATACGAAACCGGGTAGTCTGGGAAAAATAGTCGAAGGCTTCGAAGCAAAAATATGTGATGATGAAGGGCGCCAGCTTCCTGATAATGAGGTTGGATATCTGTGGGTCAAGGGTGACAGCAGAGCTATTTCATATTTCCAGAGGATGGAGGAAACACAAAAAGCCTTCATCGGAAACTGGTACATTACTGGAGATCTCCTTCGCCGAGATTCAAACGGATATTTTTATTACGAAGGACGCGCCGATGATATGATGAAGGTTTCAGGCAAATGGGTTTCTCCAAAAGACATCGAAAACTGCCTGTTAAAACATCCGGACGTAAAAGAATGCGCTGTTGTACCTTTCACTGATGAAAATGGCCTCACCAAACCGCAGGCATATATAACTTTAAAAAGCGGTGGAACCGGTAGCTCCGAACTTGAAACTCAGATCAAAGAGTTCGTAAAACAAAACCTTGAACCGTTCAAATATCCGCGCAAGGTTATCTTCATGGAAAACCTTCCGAGAACTCATTTGGGAAAAGTAGACCGCAAGCAACTGAAGAAATTGTAGAACGTGGATCGTAGATCGTAAATCATAGAACATAGAATAAAAGGTATTGAAAAATGAAAATTACCGGAGTGAAAGTCTAGTGTGTTGTGTTCCATGATTCAGTATAGTTTGAAACTACGTTGAATTTTCTTACAATCGTGCCCTATGACCCCAAAAACCTTTATAATAGGAAATCGCAATGGAGTAATGTGGGTTAAGTTCAACCGTCCTGAAAAGCTCAATGCGCTTACTTTCGAGGTTTATGAAGAACTTAAGCAGTTTTTTCTTAAACTCCGTGATGACAATGAAAGCAAAATAATCGTGATTACAGGACAAGGCCGGGGATTTTGTTCCGGAGGAGATATAAACGAAATCATTGCTGAACTTGTTAAAATGAATCCCAAACAGCACTGGGATTTCACAAAGATAACCTGTGATGTGATCGGGAATATAAGAACTCTGCGCAAGCCTGTGATCGCCGCAATCAACGGAGCCGCAACGGGCGCCGGCGCCTGCATCGCACTCGCGTGCGATATCCGAATTGCATCCGATCAGGCAAAATTTGCATTTCTGTTTCCGAAGGTCGGATTATCGGGCGCTGACATGGGCGCATGCTATCTTCTTCCAAAAGTAGTCGGGCTCGGCAAAGCCACCGAACTCCTGATGACAGGAGACATCATAGATAGTCAGGAGGCATACAGAATCGGATTAGTAAATAAAGTCGTACCGTCAGCAGAGTTAGAGAGGACCGCGACCGAATTCGCTAACAAACTATTAAAAGGACCACACTTTTCTCTCTGTATGACAAAAGATATGCTGAATCAAGAGCTCCCTATGGGAATAGACCAGGCGCTGGCAGTAGAGGCATCAATCCAGGCTCTTTGCATGGAGCACAAAGATTTTATCGAGGCATATAATGCATTTAAAGAAAAAAGGGAACCGCGTTTCAATCAAACGTAATGGGACCTTTTTGCCCCTGTAATAAATCCTCCATTCTCCATTCTTTATTAATAAATTAACGTATGGATTATTTGCTGAATAAAACCCACAAAGCACTACTGAAACGATTTGATACATTTTCAGAGCAACTTTCAATGCTTGACGCTATTTCCGAAGATGCAAATCTTGCCGACTCATACATAAAAACATGGATAGCAACACAGCGTTCAGCAATCGAGACAAGAAAGGATCCAAAACTCATCAACTATCTTGGCAAACTTACGCGATACGGATATCTTTCACACGGTCTGCTTGAAATTTTATCAGAAGGAATTATCCGTCTACTAGGACAAAATAGATTTCTCAAATATGTTGTCCCGCCCGGTTATGGCAGGTCGAGCGGCAAGCTTGATGTTATCTCCTTGTGTATCATACGCAGAGCTCTGTCAATATACAGCTCTTTGGCGGATACTCTCTTCGCTATACAGGGATTGGGAAGTTATCCGATATCCTTTGCAGGTTCAGCAGCGCAAAAGAAAAAATATCTTCCAAAGATTGCCCGCGGAGAACTCATCCCTGCATTTGCAATGACAGAACCGGAGGCAGGCTCAGATCTATCATCCATCAAAACAACTGCGATACCAAAAAAGGGAGGGTACTTAATCCGCGGAATCAAAACATTTATCACAAACGCCGGCATCGCTGATCTCTACACAGTTTTTGCAAATGTCCCCGGCAAAGGCAAAAAAAACAGTATGACTGCTTTTGTAATCGAAACAAATACAAAAGGTGTGTTTATCACGAAAAGACTGGAAATGATGTCGCCCCATCCAATTGGCGAAATTATCTTCGATTGTTTTATCCCTGCAAATTCAAGAATCGGACATGAAGGCGAAGGCATGCTGATAGCAAAAAAAACTTTGGGGATCTTCAGGACAACTGTCGGGGCAGCAGCAATAGGTCTTGCTACCAGGGCACTTCAGGAAGCAATCAACTACACGCAAAACAGGAAACAGTTCGGAAAATATCTGTCAGATTTTCAGGGAGTAAAGTTCGAACTTGCAGAGATGGCAACAGATCTAAAGGCATGCGAGCTGATGGTTTTTAACTCTGCCTGGCAGGTTAATCATAACAAAGCCTCTTACGAACCGTCAATGGCAAAGCTTATCGCTACTGAAAAGGCGCAGACTATAATAGACCGCGCCCTGCAGCTGCATGGCGGAGTCGGAGTAATGAAGGGATCAATTGTTGAACGCCTCTATAGAGAAATCAGAGCCCTGAGAATCTACGAAGGCGCATCGGAGATTCAGAAGCTTATAATAGCAAAGAAAATACTTAACCAGTAGCCAGGTTAAAGGGAACCTAAGAAAAAAGTCAGGAGTCAGAATACAGGGGCTTGATAAGCTTAAAAAAGGCTTTATTTCAGCTCCGAAGACCACGGGGTTAGATCAACTATCAATCAAAACTCCCGAGATTAGCAAAATGCTTGCTGGTCTAACAAGGTCACTCAGAAATTACAGCAACAAAACCTAAGCAACCAGAATGAACTACCCCGCAGCAAGCTGCGAGGAATTAAGCCAGTTAAATATTATCTGAAATTAGCACTTATTCGCTTATATCCATAGAGGAACTTACATATGAGAAAAAATGTTGTTTTTTACCTGTCATCGCTTGCCGTATTGGCCACGCTGGCATGAGAGCTTTTTACGGAGGATATATGAAACAAATTACCTTATCAATCCTGATGATAACATCATCAGCGTTACCTTGTACTAGTAACATCCTGAACAATCAGGATTCGACAAAAGATGAAATAAAGCTTAATCTCCAGAATACAGAGTTTAAACTTCCGCTTCATATTTATTTACCTGAGAAAAAGTCTGAACAGAAAGATAAAAAAAAATACCCGCTTATTCTTTGCTACCCGTTTTTCCCCGGTACATCAAATGAAATATCTATAACGCACAGATCTTGGGGTGAAGAGGCAAAGAAACGAGAATTTGCAGTTGTATATGTTGAAGTCGGACAAGATTTTTACATGAGACTTGGCATGTCTATGGCTATGCGGGATACTGCTCCGGTCAAACTACTGATTGAACAAAGTCTAGAATACATAATAAGAAAATACCCCATAGATGAAAAGAAAATTATCATCACAGGATCAACTACAGGAGGACAAGTTGCGTTTACCGCTTTCAATCTGTTTACAAACAAGTTTTCCGCTTGTATATCAATGTCGGGAGAATGTTCAGGGGAACTTTCCAATAAACTCAAAAATAAAAATATATTCCTAATCCGGGGGGACAATGAAAACCCTCAAATTTCTACATTGATGGATCGACAGGCAAAACAACTAAAGGAAATAGGCGCAAAAGTAAAGTATGAAGTTATAAAAGGACAGCATCACGTTTTCCAATTAGACCCAAAAATTCTTTTTGAATGGATTGATCCTATTATAAACAAACCCGCGCTTTCCAATCCTAAAGAAGGGAAATGCCTTCTCTGCAATAAACCAATCGATGAAAATCATATCCGTGAACACAACAACAACAAGTATGGCTTCTGTTCTCAAAAGTGCGCGGAGGCATTCGCTAAAAATCCGGATAAACACATAAAACCAAGCAAAAAAAGCTAAGCAACCAACAGGTGTGAAGAAACTTAATTCTGGTTGCTTATCCCGAGTTAAATCGATGGATAGCACCCTTCGATTCGCCCTTCGATATACTCAGGGCAGATGGTAATAAGCAGGTCGAACTGCTTCACACTCGCTCAGGGTAAGAAGCTGTAAAGATATTTACCTCCAGCTGCTTGGCACCCTATTACTTGTTACCTAGTTTTATGATTTTTTCTCCGGAGCGCCCTTCCAAGCAGATAAGACTTCGCCGACTACGTCCATCACCTTCGCAATTTTCCAATTTTTCTGGTCAGTGTCATATACAAAGATACTTCTGCACATATTCTCGAGCTTTTCAATATCCTTTTGATATTTTTTTGTATTAAGTTTTCCAAGAGCGCGAACAGCCTGAGCCCTCACGAAAGGTCTCCTATCTTTGAGCATTTCGACTATGACTTTCTCTGACTTTTCTTTTCTTATTATACTTGCCGCAGATATTGCAAATCCTCTTGTGAAACGGCCATGATCAGACAGTAGCTCATCCAGCTTTTTTTCAATAAATGAAGGTTCAAGATAAGCAAGACTTATTAATGCCTGCCCTTTCTGCATATCGCAATCACCCTCCAGAACCTGCTTTATGCTTGCAACCTGATCTTTTGCATCAAACACTGCCATCGCATTCATCGCCTGAACGCTCACTTCGAGATGTCCACAACCAATAAATCTTGCAATATGATCTTTATACTTAGATGCCTTAAGCTTGGAGAGCGCAATGATTGTGCTATACACTAAATTTCCATTATTCGAACCCAAATAGGAAGCTATCTGGTCAATATATTCTTCACCATCAAGATCTCCTACAGTTTCAATAGCAGCTGCTGATATTCCAATATCACTGTTATTAATGAAACCAGATATTTCTTTAAGGAAATCTTTTGCCTTTAATTTACCGATAGCTCTTATGGCCTCAGTAATCACCAAGTTCGATTTATCTTTAAAATAGTCCGCAATGATCTTCGCATGTTCAACCATACCAAGCCTTGCAATCGCCATAATAGCATGTTGTCTTATACCTTCATTATCATTATCGAGCAGCTTAATAATTTTATTTGAGTATTCTTTACCACCCATAGCACCCACTGCCAAAGCAGCTCTTGCCTTTACGAATGAATCTTTATCACTGAGAAGTTTAGAAACTGCCTTAATATGCTTGTTACCCCTCATCGCTGCAAGGGCAATAGCACTTTCTCCCCTGATTTCTGCATCAGCATCATTAAGTAATTCTACTACAGAGTCAGGATCGCGGATGCCGAACTGCTCAACAGAAACCAACGCATTAAATCTTAACGCCCGATCTCTGCTGCCCAGGAACTTTTTGATAGCATCATAATGTTCTGACGAATCAAGTAGTGCCAGATTTCTCATTGCAGCAATCTGTACATTTGGAGAAATATCATTGAGAAGTTTTGCTATATCGTTTCTAAATTCCTCTGCATACAAATTTTCATTACCCAGAACACTTACAGATATTGCTCTAATGCGTTCGGATGAATGTGTAAGTAGTTTTGCTATCGATTTCGAGTGACGACTTTCGTGGAGTATTCCAAGTATTTCAAGCGCTCTTTCTATTATTCTTTCGTTATTATGTGATAGCAATTCCGCTATCTTGTCAGAGTATTTTCTGGCATCAGTTTGATTAATGCCGGTTAGGCAACGAATAATTTCCTGATCATCTTTACTTTCTAGAATTTTCCCGATATCATCAGGTTTAAAATAACTTCCTATTCCTGCGCTCAAAGTATGACTTAGGGTCGTAAATACAAAAAGAGACAGACTCAGACTCACAAACAATAAACTTTTTTGCCTTGTCATAAATCCTCCTTGTTAATCACAATCTCTTATAAACTGATTCGTATTTTGAAAAGATTTGGGGACTTCTGATAAAAAACATCTTTTTTGTCCTACATAATATATAGCAGAAAAGGATGGTTTTGGTTTAGTTTAACATAAGTAGCTGGCAAATAGAAATCAGGAGACAGTAGTTAGAATACAGGGGCTGGATAAAGAAAAATTTGGCAAAACTGCTTAATTACGCATGAAGATTAAAAATTTTACATCAATCATAGTGATTGTAATGATTTTAACCATACTGCTATTTTTGGTGATAAATAAGAATGCTGTTAAAACTCTGCCTACAAATCACACGAGGCCAGATTTGCCCGCAAGCTCGACACAAAATGGCAGTCACAAGAGCCTTCTATCAACTAATATTAAACCAACAACTAATGAAGTTATAAACGACCCCTCAGATGTAGATAAAGAATTAATCCGTACAGCAAAAATAACTGGATCTATCCGGGATTCCGGAGGCAAATGGCTCAATCTCTTTCGCAAAGACACAAATGTGCAGGAATATTTCATAGGGTATTTTGTAACCGCAAAAGTTATAAGCGGTATTATAGATGCCGAAACTACTTTCAAAGTCATGCGAGACCCTACCATCTGCCCGACATTCTGCCATGGGAGCTCCGTTACTCAAAGTAACGGCAGCTTTACAATGGAACTAAATTATAAAATGAAAAATAAAGATGATAAAGACACTCTCCTAATTTATGTCGGACCATTCGGATATGCCGGACAAATAACTGAAAATGGTAATTCAACCATGTATTATCCTCACACTCCCTTCTCCGAGTTTCACACAGACATACAGTCAATCACTCTCAACAAGCAAGACCAAACAATCGATCTGTTATTTCTACAAAAACCCACGGGAACCTTATGCATAGAGCCATTTCCTGAGATGAAAGCAACAGAAAATTATATAGCTGTAACACTGCAGCCTGAGGGCAACTTAAATACAACTGCTGATCTTGCAGCAAAATACATACAATACAAGGGTGCAAAAATAGAAATCCCTAGCGGCATGAGCTTCACTCTCATCTTTGAAAGAAAGGGATACGAAGATGTAGTTGAAGTTCTCGAACCACTTGGTTTAAAGGAAGAGCGTAGAGTACCTGTCAATATGCACAAATCTCAATGCAGCTTCAAAGGTAGAGTGCTGAATTACGATGGTTCGCCGATGAAAAATATATTCGTAGATTTGTGGCAAGGGAAGGTGAACTACAGCGCGCAGACGGATAACGATGGAAACTTTGAAATCAACGAGATCAAAAACAGCAAAATTGATCGGATCGCGCTCAGCTGCACCACAAACATCCTGTATAAACAGCTAATATTTTCTGATATTAAACAAGATCCGCAATCCTATATAATATCGCTGGAAAAGGCGGGAGATTTAAAACTTACCGGCAGATGTGTTAACAGCGGAGGACAACCCATGAAGGGTGTTATGGTGCGGGCATTTGTAAAACAATACTCTCTTTACACAACAACCAATTCATTTGGAGAATTTGTTTTGGACGGGCTCACAGAAGACAAGCTGACAATAAATTTCGCTTACACTGACCCAAATCCCAATATTAACAATGACCCAAATATGATCCAGTCACGAGAAAAATACAAGACGCTGGAACTGAAAGACGTCAGCCCTTCAGACTCTCTCACGGCCACACTGGATTGAGCAGCTGGATAAACCACCACCCTGTTTTACTGCTCAATGCTGTATATGAAATATTTTTTTCTCATAGCTATTATTATCTTCTGTGTATCAATGGAGGATGAAGATTCATGGTCGCAAGTAAGTGCTCCTATGATTTCATTAAGCAACCAGATGAACATACTTGATGACCTGTTTGCGATCAGCTTCAGAGAAGGTATAAGCGAAGGAGTCTCAGCAATACCTATCAATGGAGGTTTCGCTCTGGTAGGAAATACAATGAATGCAGGAGATCAGGATATCTGGGTGGTTAAAACAGATGTGTTCGGCAGCACTCTCTGGGAAAAAAGATTTAACTTTGGAATATCTGATAAATGTACGATGGCGAGTTCAACCTCTGACGGAGGGTTAATAATATGCGCAAATACACAGATAAATTACACGCACCATGACGCTTTGATAATAAAACTCGGGAGCAATGGATCCGTTCAGTGGTCATACCAAATCGATACCCCAAACAACGAATATATTTATTCAATAAAACAAACATCTGATGGTGGATATATAGCAGCCGGATACACCGCATATGGGGCATTTACTCACCAAACATGGGTGATCAAGCTGGATAGTACCGGCAGCGTTGTGTGGGAAAATAGTTATAGATTAGGATATCTCTCTGAAGCCAAAATGATAAGAGAGACTTTTTACTATGGTACCGGGTATATTATAATCGGACCTACCCTAGCCACCGGAACATCGCAAAGCGATATTTTTCTGCTGAAGCTGGATGGCGCCGGCAATACTGTGTGGTGTAACCTATATGGATCAGCTGCCTCTAATGATGTCGGTTACTCCGTCGTAGAATCAATCTATGGAGGATACGCCATGGCATGGCACTCGTGGAGTCCAAGCGGATTCGAAAGTATGATCTCACATGTGGACTCCACAGGAAACTTTTCAAGACCTCCGCTAGATTTCAACATGGCAATCCAGGGAAACAATTTTCTCTTAACAACTATTGATAAAACATCTGATGGAGGGTACATTACCTCAGGAGCTCACGGTTTTGCACAAACATTTACCAACATCGCCGCAGTTAAATTTAATCCGCTGGGAGCAATTCAATGGCAAAAATACTATTATGGAACAGCTGCATGTTCATCAGGATCATTAAAGGAGGTTAATAGTGGTTATCTAATAGGTGGAACATATAACACTTTAGAAATGTGGGAGCTCCAGATCGGGAGAAACGGAGAGATCCCATTTAATAATCTTGCCAAGACAGGAAACACAACCGGCTTTGCAGTTAGTAGGCCACTAACAATTACAGCTTATAATCCGCTGAGCTTTCCAGCATCACATAATCAAACACTGGTTACTCTGACTGTTACAGCAACAAATTCGAGAAAGACCAGACAGGCACCTTGATCAGTAGCTAGGTAATAGTAATTAGTAGCTAGGGGTAAATCTACAGCAGTCAGGAAATAGAAGTCAGAATTCAGGGCACAGCTACCAGTTCAAACTTATAGGCAACAGGAGGGCTAAACTGCCGATTGGAATCTCTGCTTAATACTCCATATGCGACATTTTCTATCTGTTACCATAGCTCTTTTTGTAATAGGGATGCAGGATGATAATTCCTGGCAGGGAGCGAGTGCCCTTCCAATCTCAATTAATAACCAAATAAATATTCTTGACGACAAATTTGCAGTCAGTTTTTTGAATGGATTTGGCAGCGAAGGAGTTATTGCAGTTCCTGTTCAGGGAGGATTTACTCTGGTGGGCAATGCCATCGGTTTAGGAAATCAGGATATTTTGGCAATTAAAACAGACTCATCTGGCATTACACTGTGGGAAAATAAATATGATTTCGGAATAGACGATAAATGCACTGCTGCCATCCCAACTTCAGACGGAGGGTTGGCGCTATGTGTAAACAGTCACATTAATTATTCTCAATATGATGCGCTAATAATAAAGCTCAGTACAAACGGGACCGTGCAATGGGCAAGTCAGATAGGCAGTGCCAACAACGATGAACGTTTATATTCGATATGCCAGACACCTGATGGGGGGTATATAGCAGCCGGCTATCGGTCTACAAACTTAATTTATATGCAGACATGGATAATCAAACTAGATGCTTTGGGCAGCAGTCAGTGGGAAAATATGTTCTACATAAACTACATTTCCAATGCCTATTCTATCCTGTCAACATCTGACGGCAGTTACATAGCCACCGGCAGAACATTACGGACAGGAACTTCTTATGGAGATATGTATCTGTTGAAACTTGATGCAAGCGGAAATCTCAGCTGGTGCAACACATATGGGGATTTATTGTCAGATGAAAAAGGAATTGTTGTAGTAGAATCATACTGGGGATATCTGATTTCATGGGCAAGTGATACAAACGGACTGCTCGAAGGAGGTGTATTACACGTAGACTATAATGGAAGCTTTACAAGACCGGGCCTGGACTTTTATACGATAATCCATGGCGTCTCATTGTCTCCTACATCGATGATCCAGGCATCAGATGGAAGCTACGTTTTATCAGGTAATTGTTTAGCGTCAAATCAGCCCGCAATAGCCCTCATCAAATTAAATCCGTTAGGAGCAGTTTCCATACAAAAATATTATTCGGGAAGGCTGCAAAGCAAATCTGGTTCAGTAATAGAAATTAACAGAGAGCTTCTCTGGGGAGCAACATATTATTTTACTGTAACCCCTGAGATGTGGCTGATCCGTACCGGACTCAATGGAGAGATTAACTTCAATCCATCTCTTGCACAAAATCAAAATTTAAATGCCCGCATAACAAACAGAACAATACCAGTGATTACTATTACACCTTTATCTGTACCAACATCATTGTACCAAGGAGCAACAAACCTTATTATCACGCCAACCTATTCAAGAAAAATGTGGCAGGCACCTTGATCAGTAGCTAGGTGATAGTAGTTAGGTAATAGTAGCTAAGAATAAGAGGACGAGAGTCAGAAAACAGAAGCAAGAAGTCAGGAGTCAGAATGCAGGCGTGGAAAATGTACATTATTGCAACACAAGGGGAGGTGATGGTCCCTCCCTGGACCATCAGACCTTCTAACTAGGCTGAAAAATTGAATCGCCTTCTCGCATGTGACGATCCGGCAGCATCTAACCTTGCCTGAGCGACTCTGGAGTCATCAGCAAGATCAATCCGCTGCTGTTTTAGTCTGTGCTTCGCAATCCTACGATTACTCACAGACTGATCAGCCTCAAACCTTTCAGTGTTGACACTGAGGCTTGCGGCGCTAAGACCAGAAACATCTGTACCTAGCATATGTACCTCCTTAAAAAAAGTCTGATCCCTCTACTTATATATAAAGCCGTACTCCTGATGAAAATACTCAAAAAACTATCGCGATAATGAGTGAAAATACTCTCTGTGATTTCTCTGCTATACAGATATTAACCCTTTGAAAATCGCTGTTTTAGAGATTCGATACTTAACTTCATGGTTTTGCATATTTTATTTTTTAAAAAAATCACATTTAAAAAACTGCCAAACCACCCCCACTTGAGCTCATAATTACAAATCATTGAAAATCTCGTACTATCTTCTTCTTGTTTGTACAACCATGTTCCCGCCAACATCTTAAAAGGATGAATGCCGCTGCTTTTTACCATCATAACAGAAGTTACATTTGGACGGTCAAAATTCGCATACTCTCCTTCCCAAACAAACTTACCTGGACAGCTAAGCCTCAAAATAGATCCCCTTTTTAGATCTCCCTCGCTTATCCTTTCTACACTTATGACTGACTTATCCCATTCAGGGCGCTTCATATTATCCTGAACATAATCGAAAAGAATCTCACAATTTGTCGGAATCAATGCATCAACTACAATTTTGTATCGCATGTGTCTTCTCTTTTAATATTATCTTTCGAATATTACTTATGAACGGCTACGGAAAACTTTTTTGCAGCTGATGAAACGAATTCCGGCTACTTCTTCTTACTCAATTCCTTTTCGTTATCCTTAAACACCTTTTCTGCCCAGTCGAATAATATCTTGGGATTCACATCAAAAACATGGTCAGCCCGGCTTAATACCTCATATCTCACTTTCATACCCTGCTTTTTTAAGAACTCGACCATTCTGTCATTGCCCTCCTTCCATTCCCTGTCATTTTCCCCTACAAGCATGAATAATTGTTTTCCCTTAAGTTTTTCAACGGAGGATTTTTCCATTTTCATAACAGAGTTTTCATCATACGCGCCGGGGAACACAAAACACGCCGCAAATTTTTCACAACTAAGTATATATGACGTCATAGCGCCGATGCCGCCATTGGATATTCCAGAGATAGCAATCTTTTTGTCATCAACAAATGAATATTTTGAATTAATGTGTTTCAGAATGGTTTCAACCAACATTTTTGAATCATCAAAGTCGGAAAATTTCAGCGCTTCGAGCTCTACAAATAAACCGAAAAACTTTCTTTTTTTGACCTGGTCTTTCCAGTATTTGCTATATGCACCAAGCGTAAGATATCTTGAACCATCACCCGGGGGCAGTCCAATCACCGCAGGATATTTTTTCTTCGGATCAATCTTATCAGGCTTGTAAATCCACAAAGTAACCTTTTGCTCTCCATTCTTTAACTTTACTGTCATTTCATCCTGACTCAGAGATGGATCCGGCTTCGGATTATTCATATCCTGAATAGGAAAAGCGCTAAAGAACAGATATGACAAGACTAGATATCCCATATATACATAAGCACCTTATTCTGAAAGATTTGTAGCAACAACTAAGCAGTCAAAACTATATTTTTGCCTATTGATGACTGCTTATCCCGAGCGAAGTCGAGTGATACACGTTAATTCACAAGATAGCAACACGTAATTAATTAGTAAAGTACAAAAATCCGAAACCCGGGACTCGTTCACATATCTTTTTGCGTCTCCAGTTCTGAAACCCATTTCCCCCACTTCTCCTCGAGCTCCTCCAGATCTGAGGGTACTGACTTAATTTCTTTCAGGAAATCTTCAATTTCAAATTTTTTCCCGTGAATAAGTTTATCTGCGATCTTCTTTATTAAAACAGGCTCATCATTTTCTATAAGAAATTCTGCGAGTGTTAACGCCTCGGCATAAAATATATGAGTAAGCATGTCATTCTCTTTACTGTTAAACGATGGATGTTTCATGGAGAAAAACTGCTCGAAAGAGATTTTTTTGTCTGTCAAGCCCTTCATCTGAGCCCTTCGTTCAACCTGCAGACTTGGATACTCTAAAAGTGTAGCTGCCATCTCGTCAAACCAGTCAGGAATTAAATAGTGCCCATAATGACCGGTCGCATTAGGCATGGTGTTGTCCTTATCGAGGACAGATCTTCCTCTTTTCTGATCAACATACGCAATAAAAAACATATGACCAGCCTCATGCGATAATCCGTCTTTGGTTTTGCTTATACGAGTGATTATATTTTCTTTAACCCTTGCCTGTGTGTCATCAAGGGCATCCGGATTTGATTTGATTATACTAAGTACCTGCTGTTTTCCATTTCTCATGATTTTCAGCTGGATTTCAGATTGAGGCGCTATTTTTTCGTAATCCTGCCTGAACTGTTTCATTGATTTTACTGCCTTTCCATTTAATGAGTTTATTATGTCGCCCTGTTCCAAACTTGTGCCGACATCTCCGGAAACCATTTGTACGACATAGATTTTACCGCTCTTGGGGTTTTTTGCGAGCATGGCGCCGATCTCTACTGCAGGATAGCTTGATTCAAACATAACATCTTCAAAATACTCAGATGACATCCATGGGAGAAAAATAATCTTTTTCTTTCGATATGGAGTAAAGTCATACTTTGCCATTTCCTGCGGGGAAGAAAAGATTCTTACTGCTATCTTTGGGGGTTTCTCGCCAAAATATTTTTGGAATTTCTTTACAACGTAATCAAGACATTTTTTCGCAATCTTGTACTCATGTTCATTTGGCGCGTACAGCTCGAAGGATTCACTATCCACTGACTGTATTTTATCCTGATCATCCTGCTTTTTACCGCCATCCTGCTGAAAAAATAGCGCGGTCATAAAACAAAATAACGCTAGATTCATAAATTAATGACGTTTTATCTGATAAGATAAACTGTTGGTAGTCAGGATTCAGCAGTCAGTATTCAGATGCAAAGCTGTTGCTAGAAGTTAGCCACAATGTTTATACAATTAAGCTCAATGGATAAAAGAGTCTTCCTCTCTATACTTAGAAGTATTAATTCCCCAAAGGTCAAATGTTTTCAAAACCTCTTCCCTAGGAGTTGTAACACGCTTCTCTTTTCCCGTGCTAAAATCCACAATACGAAGTTCACTACGATCATTAAGTAGCTTCTCCAACTCATTAATGTATTTATGAGCCTTCATGTTTCTTAACGATTCAACTGCAACTATTCTAATTCCTACATTTTGGTGCTTTAAATAAAGGAGAACAATTTCTGCATACTCAATTGCCTCAAATCTTCCTAAGAAAAGCAGCACAGACTCGATTAACAAAGCATTTTCATTATTTTCTACATCTAGTATTTTAGCAAGATCTTTTATGCACTCTTTAGCATTAAGCTCCATTAAGCATGATATTACATTTGCCTTTAGACGTTTGTTATCACTCGATAGCAATTTTACTATATCCTCTTTATATTCCATGGCTTTCATTCTTTTAATAGCAGCTACTGCATAACACTTTGTATCATCATCTGGATGATCAAGAAATTCACGTACTACATACGAAAATTCACTAAGTTTTAAATACCCAAGCGTTTCAATTGCCGCTAGCTTCAATCTTCGGTCTTTACTTTTCTTTGCAATATCAACAAGTTTATTTCCTGCTTCTTCACACTTTAAATCTCTTAGCGTAAGTATCACTTGCTTCTGCACATCATAATTTTCATCATCTAATAATTTTAGAATCTCATTGCAATAATTTGAAGCGGTTAGTTCTCTTAAAACATAAACCGCTTTCTCTCGTACATTTGACGATTTATCTTTCAATAATTTCGCAGCCAAGCTCTTGACATACTCATCATCATTTTCAAAACTAATAAGTGCCTGAACAGCAGCAGCTCTAACTACGACATTCTGATCCCCAAGAGATTTTATAATATCCTCTTTAAATCTGTTGCACCTAAGTTGCGCGTGTTTTGCCAGATCCCTTTCAGTTACATATTCATCCTTCATATATGGGTTTCTCGCTAAATCACAACTACACCTAATAGCTTCAATAACACGAACCCTTACATCTGAGCTTTCATCTGTAAACAACTCAATTATTGATTGTGGATCAAACTCCACATTTTGACCATAACTGAATAAATCTAGAAATTTAATTTTTTGATCAGATGAGGCCAAGATACTGTAGACGATTCTTGTCAACCACATTTCTTTATATGGATCCACTATCTCCGATTCACGTTCCTTTCTGACCCACTCACAAAACTTTTCCATCACGCTATTCACATCAACATATGAAATAATATTATTCACAGATTTAGTAGCCAAGATTTGATCAAAATCAGAATCTTCGAGCAGTTCTTGTAGTCTAGACCATAAACTTTCTGCCCTCAGCTCATTTATGCGCTTTAATATTGATTGCAAAGATGTAATAATGTGAACATCATTATTATTTAAATTCATATCAAACACCTCTTGATCTATCGATCTAACCCACTTTTCATCATGCCATAGTTCAATAGCATTTGTCATGGCACGTTGGCGAATTATTGGGTCCTTATGTTGCAGCTTATCTTTTAGCTCCCTTATATCACTATCCATTCCTACCTTCAACATAATAAAATTAGAACCAGCCATTATCATTAAAAAGCATATTTTAGGAACAGCGCTCATTTTAATGCATCGAATTCTATACATATAATTAATATCGTTCACGCACCCTCCTCAAACCAATCATTACTGAACTTTATAAGGAGCTTTATAAGTCCAATCAGCGATTCCTCCTTGGTGTTGTATAACGTATTTAATTTCGATCTCACCACCTATACACTTTCCATTTGAATCCTTTTGTGGTAATTGAAGTACATTAATCGAAAAAAGATCCATGGGAGTAAATCCAAATTCACTTTTTAGTTTATTTAACTTAGGACCAAAAGTATTTTTGACGTTACAGTCATCATAACCATATGCTTGTGTTAGATCCTGCAATGCTCCTGTATTATACATCAAATACAGCAACTCTTCAGCTTTCCTGTCATTTAAAGCTTGTGAAAACATTCCATAGTCAAGCAACAATAAATTTAATGAACTCACAGCAGCTTCAAAAGCGTTCTTATGACTTTTCTTTTCCAAATCAGGATCTTGAGGATCAACTTTCCAAAGAGAATGTCCTAATTCGTGAGCTATCACTGATAAAAACGCCAATACAAATTGCTGTAAAAGAGATGCATCTGTCCATTTTTTATCTATATATATAGCCCCTGTATTGAGATCTGTAGTGGCAGGTATAAACTTCCCAGGAGGCAGGACGGCTCCTTTGTTATGATCCTTTATAAATATTTTACCGTTTTGAGCTAACTTAGCTAGTTGTCCAAGTAGCTTTCCAACTTTTTTTGCATTTGGATCATTTGGATGATTCTGTACAGATAAACTTAACACACTGTATATAAGGTTCAATGCGCTCCAGACTCCCTGATCATTCTGCGCTAAAGTATATTTTGAATCTGCGGTTTTTGCGGGCTTTTTCCAAGTGGGAAGTTTTTTAATTTTTGCTCCAGTCTTTTTCTTAAAGACTTCCCATACGTCCTTGTCACCAACATTTTGTACTGCTGTATATGAGCCGGAATTATTAACAAAAGCAAAAAGATCATACCTGTTCGCCGTTGAATCAAAAATACTACATACTATATCGTTGTCTAGATCTCCGTCTGCATCTCCATCAACCAACCAGAAAGAATTATCCGGAAGAGAATACTCATGTAACTTTGTGAATGGAAATCCATTGTTAAGAAAAATGCTTATTTTATCAACCTCCGTGTAAACGCCCATCGCATCAACTGTCACTGAAATATGTCTAGTCAAATGATCAGATATACCATCATTATTTAAATCAAAAAAAACAACATCTACCAAACCCTCAGATGGAATTACTATATTGCTTATATCTATTGGCGGGCCAAGCATTGGATCAAAATAAGAAGTTCTCCCATCATCAAATATTAACAAGCAAATTGGCAGTCCCGTTGAAAGCCAATTTGAAGGTAAATCAATTACACTACGTGCATTACCAACGAGAGGTTGAGTATATACCAAATTTAGAGCTGGTATTTGATAAAATCTCAGATTACTATTACCAAGATTGTCACCAGAAACAATAGCTAGATAATCTGTTGTGCTATTGAGTTATCCCCCTCTAATAGGACCACATATTTAGGAGAAATTGAAAAAGTGGGTAGAATTAGATTAAAGGGGGTTAAAAATGAGAAAGCAAATCAAAAGGTATGATTTTGAGTTTAAA
>JACQRL010000448.1 GCA_016206485.1 Planctomycetota bacterium
AGAAGAAAATATTTGTTTATGAGCCATTTCAGGGTTATTTCTATAATACAAGATATGTAGTTTTAGCTGAGAATGGAAAAGAAGTTCTTGCGAGAACTGCCACGTTGAATACCGGATTGGTGTATGTAAATGGGGGGCATGTGGGCCATAGTACGATTCGTCCGGCTACACCGGGAAAAACTATGGTGCTAACAACCCCTGCAAGCAATGTTTTACTAGGGGTCCTTTCAAAAAATTCCAGCTCGTTTATTTCGATTTTTAAATCTCCTGGCGATGTGACAGCTTTTGAATTGAACGAACTATATATGCCCGACAGCTGGGTCGGGTTAATGTCTCTTGATGCAATTGTAATTAGCGAACCTGAAACAGATCTGCTCACTCCTCAGCAGAAGCAGGCAGTATCAGATTATGTAATTGCCGGGGGCATGCTTCTTATTCTTCCGGCTCCGAGATCTGATTATTTTAAGCAGGACTTTCTCCAGTTTATTTATCCTTTTGCGGCAAAAGTTAACAAACAAAGCAACGGAACAGTCGAGTCATTTTCAATGGATGGAAGTAAAATTAAAGGGATTCCAGCAGCGGTTTCTTATAAAGTCGGATCAGGTTTTATAATTGTCTCTAAAAGTACTCTTCCTGAGTTTATCTCTCAGAGTGCTCAAGGTAAACTTGCAGAGAAGTACGTTTCAAAGATTCGAGATCTTTCGGATCAAAAGTTAAATAAAGCTTCTTTAATCAAATATGGTGAACAGAATCCGTACAATGCATACACGGGATATGGATCTTATTCTAGATATGCGATGACGGCAACAGATAGATCAGTCAGGAATCTGCTGGAGCATAAGGCAGCTACCTCTTCACTCTCAATGTTTGGCAGAAAGCTTGCCAGGTTGCCGGATATATCTCTTGTTGTTGGTCTTTCAGTTCTGTATGTTTTTATTTTAATCTTTAGTTTATTCTATTTAAGAGCTAAGGGAAAGATGATCGTGAATCTTTTCTCAATTACCGGACTCTCAGTTATTTTTATGATAATCGTGGTTGGTATGGGATATGCGCATAAAGGATGGAAGACACACGTACAGGGTATGGACGTTACTTTTTTGAAAAATGGGCACGACGGCGGAATATTGTGCAGATCAGTCCTTTTTTACCAGCCATCAGGCACGATAAATGAATTTGGATGTAAAAATATGATACCTGCAATTTATAGCTCAGGTCAGCCTGTTATTATTAAAGAAGGTTTGACGTACAGCCAGTCAAGAATCGATCAATGGAGTCCGAAGGATATATCATTTATCGGTATAAAAAGATTTGGCGGATCGATATCTGTCAGGTTTGATGAGAAAGAAAAAAAGGCTTTTGTAAGCAATCTCAGCAGTGCGAAAATCGAGGATGTAATATGTTTGAAAAATGGGAACACTTATCACTGTGATTCAAGCGTGGTTCAGGGTGAAGTTGATAAGGAACTCACATCGACTTTTATCAACTATCCTCCGGGCAATTTTCCCGTGATCGCTGATAAATTAAAAAACAGGTCTGTAGATGAAGTCTCGGCTAATCTGGCAGCCAACCTGATATCTTATCTTCCCAGTATTAACGGCACATGGTTTGACTGCGCGATACTTATTTTCTCAGATAAAAATGCACAGATTGTTCGTTCAGGTGAGCAACTTGACTATTCTACGAGATCTTTTGCGGTGGTGAAGCTTGATTGAAGTCAGCAATCTTATTAAATATTATGACAGCTTTTGCGCCCTGAGTTCCTGCTCATTCGGTGTTGACAAAGGAGAAATACTGGCGTTTGTGGGTCCAAACGGAGCAGGCAAAACAACTACAATTAAAATACTTGCAACTGTCCTTGAACCTTCAGATGGAGAGGCAATAATTGACGGCCTTTCTATTATTAATCATTCGGATAAAATAAAAAAGCTAATAGGGTATATGCCGGATGAATACGGGATATATCCTTATGTGACCGTGAAAGATTATCTGGATTACTTCGCGGGGATGTATGATGTTGAAATATCAAGACGTTCGAGCGTCGTTGGAATGGTCAGCGAGCTTACAGGTGTCACATCATTTCTTGATAAGGAAACACATCAGCTTTCAAAAGGTATGGTGCAGAGACTTGCACTTGCAAAGATTCTGCTCAATGATCCGAAGGTTTTGATACTGGATGAACCTGCGCACGGCCTTGATCCGCGCGGAAGAATAGAATTCAGATTGATTCTAAAGGAGCTCAGAAATCTCGGTAAAACCATATTGATATCATCTCATATTCTTACGGAGTTATCGGAAATAAGCGATTCTGTTGTCATTATTGATAAAGGAAAAGTTGTAACTGCAGGCAAGGTTTCAGATATTCAAAGGAAGCTGCAGCCGTCTAGAAAATATCAGATAAAACTCACAGCTGATACGTTAAACTGTATCGATTCTATAAGATCAATGGAACACGTTGAAATGGTCTCAATTGAAAATGACGTTGTATTTATAGAGCATAAACAGGCGGATGGTTTTATTGCGGATATTGTGGGCAAAATATGTTTAAATGGAGGAAGAATTCTTGAAGTCAAAGAGGTTAAGCAGAACCTCGAATCTGTGTTTATGCAATTGACGGGAGACATAAATGAAAGTTTTTAGCCGCTTGTCTCAGGCTACGATCTACCACCCTGAAGTTGTACTCTCGATGAACGCGCGTTTCAGGAGATCATCGACATTATTCCTTTTTATTATTTTTGTATTGGCAGTCTCAGTAATATCGCTTCTTGCGTACTCCACTTTTCATCATTATTTTGAGCTATACTCTGGAAGTGAACGCAATCATGGCAGCGAGTATTTTCAGATAGTTATATTTACATTAACTATTGTTTGCTCTCTTCTTGGAATTTCACTCGGTTCAGGCGTGGTTAACGGCGAGAAAGCAAGAAAGACATTCGAGTTTCTTGTGACTAGTTCAGTAACGCCGGAGTACATAGTAGTAGGTAAATTCTTCGCACATTTTTTTCATATTTTGTTGTTTGTGCTTGCATGCGCGCCGTTTATGATGATGGCTCTCTATTTAGGAGGACTGGACACATCGCTTGCTTTACTGTCTCTTTATACGTTGCTTCTTTTGGCAAGCGCAAACCTTGCGATATCAATGGCATTTTCAGCGATGACCCCGATCCTTGGATCATCTATGGTGCTGTCTTTTCTTACATGTGGAGGACTGACCACAATGCTTATGACTGAGGCGGGCAATTTAATGTCTCCATATGGACGTCTTCATGTAAACAATCTCGCTTTTTTGGAGTTTGCCGTAATGTTCACGCTGTTGTGGATGGTTGTGACCGGATTATCTTTTGTCAGCTGCAGCGTCGCATTAAAGAATAGATTTGCGAATCGTACCATCGGATTTAAGATCTGGATTCTTTTTACGTGTACTGTTTTCTTTTTTATCGGATGGTATCTGTACTTTATCAAAAAAGGTACTATTGGGACATTACCCTATATAGCTTTTGTTATCCTTTTTGGATTTTTCTCATATATGTGTGTTGAGAGCAGTATTTTCCATCCTAAATCCGAGGAAAGATGGACAAAATTATGGTATGCCTTAAGGCCCGGCGGCACAAGAAATTTTATTTTTATGCTTATCGTAGGGGCTATGTACTTAGTGTCATTTGCAACACTGTTAACTTCAGCTTCATCACCGTATCCTGTGTACTATCGTTATTTTGACACGATAGAAAGACTTCTGTTTTTAAGCTGCTATCTTATTTCATGGCTTATGTTCATATGTTCGGTGGGGATCTTTATCGGCTCACATACGGGCTTTTTTAAGAAACCGTTCATAATCCATACCGTAGCGCTTTTGATCATCTGCCTGATCTATCCTCTTATACGGTTATACATTACAAGTTTCACACGATCTCCGCTTTCCGAGAGCGACATAGATATATATATCTCTCCGTTTTTTGTGTTGGAAGCAACGAACTGGTTCAATACAAATCGCTTAGATAAAAGCGGTCTGGCTATTTTAATGCTCGTAATTCTTTCTGTGATTATGCTTATCAAGTCGCATAGAAAAGTCGAATACTTAAAATCCCTTGTACGATCAACCGGAAAACCGGCGCTTACAATAAAGTAGCCGTTGAGTTATGTTAGTTAGCGATTCTTTGTTCAAACGTCTGGATATGATGACGATTCAGAGCAGAAAGGCAGTTCTTGGACAGTATGGAGGTGAAAGAAAAAGCAAAAGAAAAGGTTCCGGAATTGAGTTTGCAGACTTCAGGAGCTATTCAAGCGGAGATGACGTGCGTCGGATTGACTGGAACACGTACGCCAGAACCGGATCGCTTTTTCTGAAACTGTTTGCTGAAGAACTCGAACTTCCTCTCAATATCATAGTTGACAGTTCTGCTTCGATGCATTTCGGAACACCGACAAAACTTAACTTTGCAAGCACTGTAGCGGAAGCCCTCTCATACGTTTCACTTTCTAATTCGGAGAGAGTAAGACTTATGACGATTGGAAATGAATTCAGAAAGACAGGGTTCAAATCTACAAAATCTTTTCTTGCCGAGATCGATCTCTTTCTTTCTGCTGTAGGAGGCGGTACAGTAACAAAACAGCAGATTGTTTCACTGTCTGCTCTTTTATCAAGGAGACATATGGTTCTGCTTATTTCCGATCTGTTATGGTCGGATGACTGGCAGGAGCAGATCAAAAGAATCTTGTCTACAGGGGTTCAGATGAGCGTTATACAAGTTTTGTCCGAAGAAGAGCTCGACCCATCCATTTATGGAGACTTCAGACTTATAGACTCTGAGACAGGCCAGGCAATCGAGGTCTCGCTCGGCCAGCTTTCTCTTAAGAAATATAGAAATAGCGTTAACCACAGAATCGAGCTAACAAAATCATTCTGCCTGTCGCACGATATTACATATGCATTCGCTGTTTCTTCGGATGAACCTGAGAATTTTCTGCTCAAAACATTGCGCGAAACCGGAATCATTATATAGATGCAGTTTCTTAATCCCGCACTGTTTGCTCTTTCTGCGCTGGCAGGAGTAATCATTCTTTTGTACATATTAAAAGTGAAGAGAAAGGAGATCATTGTTCCGAGTACGTCGTTGTGGAACTCTCTAATCAGAGACGTGCAGGCGAGCAAACCGTTTCAGAAGCTGAAAATAAATCTTTTGCTGATACTGCAATTACTGGCATTGTTTGCTATTGTGACTGCCCTGGCGGATCCGGTGAAACAGTCTTTTGACCTTGAAAGTAAGACAGTGATTCTTGTACTCGATAACTCTGCGAGTATGAGATCTGAAAATCAGGATGGAGTCTCCAGATTTGAGCTTGCTAAACAAAAATGCATCGAGGTTGCAAATATCGCTGATACAGTGAAAGAAAAGGAAAAACCTTCCTTTATGCTGATAGCCACTTCTCCCGCGCCGGTCGCTCTCAGCAGTTTTACCAGAGATACCGGTGTGATCAGGGAGAGAATTTCCGCTCTTGCTCTTACTGATACTGATGCCGATATCAAACAGTTAAATCAGCTGCTTCTGAGCGCTTCGAAGGGAAAGGAAAATGTTCGTACCATGTTTTTCACGGATGGGTGTTGGAAAAAAGATGGAACATTAATCGATAATAAAAACGTTGAGTTTGTACAGGTAGGGGACTCGAATTACAATGCAGGCATTACGTCTTTCAGCGTTTTTTCTCCGACTGCCGATGAGCTCGAACAGCTTGGACTTTCGGAGCTTGAAAAAAAACAGTATCCATTCAAGATATATGTAAAGGCCGGAAACTTTTCATCCTCTTTGATTAATACAACCGCTTCATTATATCAGGGTGATAATCTTATCGCAGTTAAGGAGGTTTCAATACAACCCGGTTCATTCGAAAAAATCATATTTAATGAAAAGCTGACACCCGGTCTTGCCAAAGTTCAGCTTGATCTGGTTGACAAACTAAAAACTGACAACCAGTGCTGGGCAATGATACCGGAATTGAAGCCATTTAGAGTCTTGATAATCGGCAAAGATGATCCTTATTTATTGAGATGTTTTGATTCGATCCCGTTTAGCGAACTTAGTTCTGCGGCTTCCGAACCCGTGGATCTTAAACCTGAATATGATCTTATTATTTTTAACGGAGTTGCTACAAAGGGATCTTATGCCGCGAATACTCTGAAGATAGGGTCTGCAATTGCTGATGGAGAGGAAATTGAGTTTCCCGATGTGATAGAAGTCGTACGTGAGCATCCAGTGATGGCAGGAGTTAAGCTTATGGATGTCGCGATCGGCAAGTCGCTTGTACTAAAAGATGAACAGCTTTTTACAAACCTTGTTTCCGGTACTGATAACATTCCGCTTGTGAGAATAAATGACTCCGAGCTGGTTGAGATGCAGATAGCTTTTGATCTCGATCAGAGCGACCTGCCGCTTCGTCCATCTTTTATTATTTTGATTTCTAACCTGGTTGAGTATCTGCGGTTGCGCTTGTACAGACCGTTTGTTCAGACAGGCAAGAGTTTCCCTACGGCAGGATATTTTGATGATCAAAGCGGACCGTTATGCGTTAATATGCTCTCTGAAATTGAGTCAGATATTGAAATAATCAAACTTCGCGATGCGGAATTCGGCATTGCCGGCAAGATTATGAGCAGTCAGGTAGTAGTTTCCAAACCACTTTACTGGGTATTTTGTCTGGCAATGCTGCTGCTCTTGCTGTTTGAATGGTTCGCATTTCATCGCAGGCTGGGCGTATGATATTCCTGCATTCTATATTCTACCTTCGATATTCGGTATTCTATAATTGTTATGTCCTTTAAATCCCCGCTTGTTCTTCTGCTGATAATTCCAAGCTTGCTGGTACTTATTTATGTGTGGAGAAACAGCTTTGCGGGTCTTGGCAGGATGAGATACTGGATAACTTTTTTGCTGAGAACTGTAGTTGTGTTAATGCTTGTTCTTGCGATGTCAGGGGCGCAGCTTATCAGGCATTCCGATAAACTTGTTGTTATTTATGCGCTTGATATCTCCAGAAGCATGGATGAAAATCATGAGTACGCTCTTGATGTCATAAACGAATTCATCAAAAAAGCAGATTCACACAAGGATGAAAGCGGAATAGTTGTTTTCGGATCTGATTCCTCCATAGAAACTATGCCGGGCAGAATAAAAGCGTTTGAAAAACCGGCATCAGTTCTGGGTAGAGACTTTACAAATATTGAAAGTTCTTTGTCGCTTTCATCTGTTCTTTTCAGGGAAGATGTGCTGAAAAGAATCGTTGTTGTAACGGACTGCCGTGAAAATTCCGGCAGCGCTTTTTCTTATATCAAAAATCTTGAAACTCTTGGGACTGAGGTGTGGATTTGCCCCCTGGATAGGAAATTTGTTATAGGCGGGGTTTCTGTGGAAAAAGTTACTGCTCCGCCGCGCATCAGAGAAAATGAAATGTTTGAACTTACCGTGAAATACCACAGTACATTTGATGGGGTGAAAAAAGGAAATGTTATTGTGAACAGAGATGATGGGGTTGTCGAGTCCTATACTACTGAGTTTACTCCGGGAACAAACATCTTAAGAATTCCTCAAAAGGTAAAATCTGACTACCGCGCGCTTAGTTACAGAATCAATATTGAAGTTGTTGATGATATTTTTGTTGAAGATAATACAGGATTTGCGTTTGCACAGGTCCTGACCAAACCAGCTGTTCTTATTGCGGATGAAAATCCGGCTGAGTGCGAGCAGTTGAAGGCAGCGCTGCAGAGCGGTGGCATTGAGAAAGTTGATGTTGTAACATCTGATTCTTTCCCAAGTTCTCTGGGAGAGTTATTAAGGTATGACGCGGTGATAATATCCTCAGTACCTGCGCGCGCGTTTTCTCCAGAACAGTTTGACGCGATAAAAAATTATGTAGAGCTGCTCGGAGGCGGTTTTGCTATGCTGGGTGGAGAAAAAAGTTTTGCGCTCGGTGGTTACAAGGGAACTGAAATTGAGGAGATCCTTCCTGTAAAAATGGATATAAAACAGCAGAAGAAAAAGGTCTCAGTTGCCGCCGCCATAGTCATTGATCATTCAGGCAGTATGACCATGCCAACTCCTTCCGGCAAACAAAAGATAGAGCTGGCGAATGAGGCATGCTGCAGAACTGTGGAGCTTATGGATGATGAAGATCAAATAATAGTGATTTACGGGACTGAAGGTCCGCTGACAGTGATTGATATGACAAAGATCAAAGGAAATAGAAAGGAGATAAATAAAATCATTAGGAGCCAGAAGGCAGGAGGAGGCGGAATCATTGCCCTTCCATCTCTGGAAGAGGCCTATGCGGAACTTAAAAAGGTTAAGGCAGCGATAAAGCACGTGATTCTTTTTACTGACGCTGCCGATACTGAGGATCCCAATCAAAATGAGGTTGTTCAGATTGTTTCAGAAGAGGCAAGAAAAGGGATTACACTTACAGTTATTGGTATGGGGAAAGAAACGGATTTTTATACACCATTTATTAAAAGGATAGCGGAGGGCGGGCAGGGAAGATTTTTTCTTACTGATGATGTAAATTCACTTCCTCAGATTTTTACGGAAGATCTCATGTCTGCAACTAAAAGAGGTCTTGTCGAAGAGGATTTCACGCCTGCGCTTGGGGCATATTCAGGCATACTGGAAGGTATTCAGTGGGATAATTGTCCGCCGCTGCATGGATATATTATTACTGAGCCGAAACCTTCTGCGGAACTGCATTTATTTGCTCCGGAGTCGGTGCCGCTTTTTGCCAAGTGGCAATTTGGACTTGGAAAGACATTCGCGTTTACTTCAGATGCGAAGTCAAGGTATGCGACTTCATGGCTTGCATGGAATGGTTACAAGAAGTTTTGGACTCAGGCAATGAGATGGCTTCTTAGAACTCAGAATAGTACTGGCGCTGTCGTTGATACTCAGATAAAGGGAACAAGCGGCGAGGTTTACGTAAGGACGTTTGATGAGGAAGGCGCGCCGAACAATTTTGTAGATTTCAATGCGTCAGTCATCGGACCCGACGGGTCGACGCAGTCGGTGAAATTGACAGAAAATTCACCGGGTATCTATCAGGGCAGATTTGATGTGAAGCAAACAGGGCTATATGTTGCTTCTGTCTCTGAAGCTGACAAAGGTATAACGGGTATAAGCGGTTCGGCGCTTCCATATTCGCCTGAGCTTTCCCCTGAGGATAAAAGCAAGTTGTTAACCAGATTCAAATCTGCAAGCGGAGTTGTATTGTCAAAAGGAGAAGATGTTTACAGAAGAACTAAACCATATGTTGTGTCGAGACTGGATATATGGAAAGAGCTTCTTATGCTCGCTCTTATTCTTTACATGATTGAACTTGTTATCAGAAGATTTTACCTCCCTGAATTTGTGCTTGTTGTGTTTGGCAGATTAGGAATGCTTGTAAGAGGAAAAAAAGCCGCTGTTCATGACAAAACGACAGAGACACTGCTTGTAGAAAAAATCAGATCTGTCAGGTCAACAACCAGAGCGCAACCATCTAAATCTGTTGAGGTCGGTCTCCAGACCTCCCGAACCGGCCCGGCGCAGGAAACTAAAACTGCTCCGGAACAAAAACCGCAAACTATAGACACTTTAGAAGAGCTTGTGAGAAGGGTGAAGAAGAAATAATCAGAAGTAGGATTCAGAAGACAGAACACAGAAGTTAGGAATCAGGAGTCAGGATTCAGGAGTGTTAATCAATCACTTTCACTATTTTACCGCTGCTGATCACGCTTTAAGTCCCTAATGATAGGTTGAAAAGAATGGGAGAAACATGTCAGGTGCTCGAGTTCTTGATCTGAAGCTTTTTGAGAAAAGAAAGTGACCTAATTACAATACAAGCGGCTCAGTCATCAACACGTAGTTAAACAATAGAGAGTCCCTTTAGGTCTTGTGAATTCAAGTTTTCTTTTAACAGGATCGAGCTTTACTCCTATTGCTTCTAAAGTCTCAACTCCGATCAAGTTCTGGGCATTTTTGAAGGATATGCAAACACACGGAGCTTCAACTCCCTTCATAGAGACAGTTACTGCATATGCAGTTGCCTTGACTTTTCGACCATCCGCAAGGTGAATGTAAAATGCCTTGGTAATCCTGGCAGCTCCTATCCTTTCAAGGGTTTCTTTTGGTAGTACGGTATAGCTTGCTCCTGTATC
>JACQRL010000449.1 GCA_016206485.1 Planctomycetota bacterium
AGATATCTGTAAAGCTCTCTAATTTCTTCATTTATTACATCAGAAAAACAAATAATTTTCTTTTTTGCATTCCTGACATCATCAACTGTTTTAATTCTATGTTCTCTGAGTAATAAAGTTGTGTTGTTTACAAGATCGCTTACAAGTATGTCGATCAGATAGCGAACACAGGTCCTGGAAAACCTCTGTTCTTTGAACACTTTTTTTATTCTGCCCCAGATTTTTAATTGTTCTATGTCGTGTGAGGTAATCAGCCCCGCCTTAATAGCATCATCCACATCATGGGCATTGTATGCTATGTAGTCAGCCAGATCAGTTGCCTGACATTCGAGCAGCGGCTGCAATTTCGGGTTAAATTCTTCTTCAATTTTAATTCCCGGTTTGATTGTATGTTTGCGCATTGATTCCCTTACTTCCCAAGACAAATTTAAACCGTTGAACTCATCATATTTTTTTTCAAGTTTTTCGACTATCCTGATGCCTTGCCAGTTGTGCTCAAAACCTCCGGAATCTTTCATGCACTCTGATAATTCATGTTCGCCTGCATGTCCGAATGGAGGGTGTCCAAGGTCATGCGCCAATGCGAGCGCCTCGGAAAGATCTTCGTTGATTCCAAGGGAACGCGCTATCGTTCTGGCAATTTGAGCTGTCTCCATTGTATGAGTGAGTCTGGTTCTGAAGTAATCTCCTTCGTTTTCTATATATACTTGTGTTTTAGCCTGCAGTCTTCGAAATGCAGTTGAGTGGATAATCCTGTCTCTGTCCCTCTGAAAATCAGTCCTGTATGGATGCTGTTTTTCAGATATAATTCTTCCTTTTGATTCCCTGCTTTTTGAAGCGAAGGGCGCAAGAAGATCAGTCTCCTGTTTCTCTATTTGTTCACGTATATTCATTTGGCTGCTGTTAAGTTATGATTTTAAATGTATTTGTCCATAACTGTAAAAAAATCTTTCAAATCGTTTTTGGTAATCTCTCCCATATGCCCGATTCTGAATGTCTTTTCTTTGAGTATGCCGAATCCATTTGAAAATGTATAACCGATTCGTTTTACTTTTTTTAGTAATTCTGAAACTTTGATATTTCTTAGGTTTTCAATGCAGGTTACAGTGCAGCTTTCAGATCCGCTGTTGACGAAGATTCGAAACCCATTTTTTTCAGCCCATTTTTTCGTAATTTCAGCGAGCTCTTTATGTCGTCTAAATCTGTTTTGAATCCCTTCATCGAGGATTCTGTCTAATTGTGCGTCGAGCGCATAAATGAGTGCGAGAGCGGGCGTTTGAGGGGTCTCAAATGATTCGTCGAATTGAGCGAATCGGAGCAGGTCAAAATAGAATCCCCTGTTTCGAATACTTTTGGCTTTTTCGATAGCTCTTTTGCTCACGTACATTATTGTGAGGCCGGGAGGTATAGCCAGTCCCTTCTGGGTTCCGGCAAAAAGAAAGTCAATTCCAAGCTGTTCAGGGAATAAAGGATAAACACCAAATGAACTTACTGTATCCACGCACAGTGTAATGTTGGAAAACTGTTTTGAGATCTCCCGAAACAGTTCATCTTTATTTGTAAACCCTACGCTCGTTTCATTGTGAACGAGTGAGATACAATCCGCGGATTTTTGCTCCAGTTGGTTCCTGATCTGTTCAAAATCTACATTTTTTCCCCACCCATTTGTTAAAAGTACAGAGCGTTTCCCGTTCGCTGTAAACACTTCGTGAATTCTGTCTCCGAAAGCGCCATTTGAAACTGTAATACAATTCCTTTTAATAAGATTTCTTGCGATTACTTCCATTGCTCCTGTTGATGAACTAGTGAGGAGGAAAATTCTGCCGTTTTTGACCCGCAGCAATTTTTTTAATTTACCGTTAACGCTTATGTATAATTGGCGAAATTCTTCGCTTCTGTGTGAAATCATCGGTTTTGTTTGGGCTAGTGATATGGAATCTTTAACAAATACCGGGCCGGGGTAAAAGTATTTTATGGTCACAGAGAAGGACGGCTCATCAGGAGCCCGGAAAGAAGTTTAGGATAGAAATCTGTGGATTTCGGGGGCATCTTTTTCCTTTGATATGCAATTTGTATTACCTGTTCTACCGTGGGTGGGTTCATCAGGAATATTCCCTTGAAGTATCCTGTGGCAGTCTTTTGTATTGCTTCATCAGCGGAGGAAGTGTATTCGATTAGTTCCTGATTTCTTAGGTTTGCCCAGGTTAGATTATATAGTTTTTCAAGGATAGTTTCCTGTAAAAAAACTGAGTCGACAAGTTCTTTCCCGGCCTTGTTCCTTATAAAAAGCCTTGCTTTTCTATCAGAGTTATTGTAAAAACCAAAAGCAGTCCTTGATATGCCTTCAATCTTGATATCCTCTGTGAATTCTTCTATAAGGCTTGGATCGTCAATACTTCCCCATTCTTTTATCTCAAATTCCGATTTGAGCGCGCCGGCAACTTTGGATGGAGTCACTTCTTTTTTTAGACAGCGATGTATGGGGAGAATATTTACTCCGTAGTCTTTAGAGTTAAATAACACAGCAAGTGTACACTGTAGGCCTTTTATTTTGCGGGTTTTCTGGAGCTGTTCATAAAAAAGCCGGCTCGTTTCAAAGCGATGGTGCCCGTCTGCGATTATTGTTCTGAGCGGGAATAAACAGTCTTGTATAAATCCGATCTTTTTTTTGTCTTCGAGTTTCCATACTGTATGTTCGTTGCCGAATTCATCAGTTGTTTTGATGATGTACGGTTGCGCTGTGATTTCCTCATGAAGTACGCTTAACCTGTCTCTCGCATCATCGTAAATGAGCATAATTGGTTCGAGAAAAGCCTGGGTTGATTTCATCAGATTTAGTCTGTCATTGATAGGGTTTAGCTGTGTTTCCTCATGAGGATATATTTTTTTGCCCTGTGAGTTTGATATATCGACAAGCGCGAAGATGCCTCTTCTTGTGTATTCAAATCCGTTGAGTGAGTATCTTTGGTGATAGATGTATATATTTTCATCCGGTTCTTCCTTCAATGTACCGCTGTTCAGCCATTCTTTAAATATTGCGCTTGAGAATGAATATACATCAGGTTTTTCATTGGTATAAGGGAGTATCAACCTCACAAAGTTTGACTCACTTGATTTATAATAATAGTCCTGCTGTTCTTTAGTGATTCTGTCATAAGGTTGGGTAGTAACAGTAGAAAGATTTTTAATTTTATCCGGATTGTACTTAATTGCCTTAAATGGGAAGATATTAGGCATTTAAGTACGATAGAACATCCGGAATAAATGTCAAGACGGGTTCTCCTTCCCGTATTCCGTCTACTGACTTCTGTATCCTTTAGTATTTCTTTGCAGCTAATTGTTTGTTGTAATTTTCGGCTATTTCTGTGATTTTAATTTCCCATTCGTTCTGGGTTGTTGTGTTTGCGGGATAACATAGCGATCTTGAAATATTAACTAACGCGCCAAATCCGTCTTTATTATGAGCATACTTAATTGTTGATGTCTCACCCTTTTGCGCCCCGATCCCCGGGATTAGTATGAAGCAATTTTTGTATTCGTTCCTTATCTCTTTTAATGATTCAGGGAATGTTGACGGTGCGACTAGTCCGACGGGACTATATCCGCTTTTATCCTTTTTTGAGGATCCAATCTTGCTGCATAGCCTTGCTACATGCATATAGACTGGAACTCCGTTAATATTTTTGGTTTGCAGGTCATCTGATCCGTGGTTGGTTGTTCTGGTCAGTACAAAAATCCCTTTTGATTTTTTTTCCGCCTGATCGATAAAAGGCGATATACTGTCTCCGCCTAAATATGGATTTACAGTCATAGAATCAAACTCGTTTGATCCAAGATAAGCCTGCGCATAATATTTTGACGTTGAGTCTATATCGCCTCTCTTCCCGTCAAAGATTGTTATAAGCCCTTCTTTTTTCGCCTGCTCTGCGAGTTCAAATAGAAGTTTTATTCCTTTATCTCTATAAAGTTCGAAGTGCGCGCTCTGGAGCTTGATTCCTGCTATCCTGTCTTTGAGGGTTTTAATAACTTTAACGAAATATGTTTTTAGTGAATCAAGCGGATCTGATTCTTTCGCAAAGGCAGGCAGATTTTCATAAACAGGATCTATCCCGCAAATGAGTATGCTTTTTTTTCTTTGTATCTGTGAGATTAATTGTTCAGGGAATCCCATATTTAATGCGCGTATTTCACAGGTTAATAACACTGATTCTACAGATTGTCTGTTTAATCAGGAGTGAATCTGCAGAGGTATATCCATATAAAAGACCGGCTTCAGTCATTTATATGTTAAATGTAGGTATTGCGATTATGTATTTAAGATTTAACGTCCATCTGAGAATCATTTTAATCGGGAGTGACATCATAACGAGGAAGTGGAAGATTATTAAGCTGTATCTGAGAAATCCCATGTTGGAATAAAGTCTTTTGAATACAGGAATAAACATCAAAATCCCGGGAGTTATGATAAAGTAAGCAAGAATAAGAAATATTCCGGGAAGTTCACTTACAAGCGGATTTGTAGGGATTCCGACTCCAAGCAGATGAATCCAGAAATATTCAGACAGATTAATATTGTTTAGAACCGGAGCCTTGTGTACGTCCCAATATTCGTATGGACCAAAAAAGTTCCAGTTGGGACCCCGAAGAAATGTCCCCATAAAAATTAACATTATCCATAATACCATGAAACCAAAAAGAAACATTGAGATGACAAATTTCCTGTCCTTAAATGTGTAGTATCCTGCTCCCTTCGGGTTTTTATCGCAGTAGGGAATTATCATCAGCCCTGTTATGATAAAGGATGGTAGAACGACACCTGCTATCCAGGGGTCAAAGTAAACAAGCATTTCCTGTAGTCCAAGGAAGTACCATGGCGCTTTTGAAGGATTTGGGGTTTTTGTCGGGTTTGCAGGTTCTTCGAGGGGCGCACCTATGCCGACAGACCAGATAATGAGCACAACCATGAAAATGATTGCTGAAAGAAATTCTATGAACACAAGATCTGGCCAAACAAGGACTCTTTCATGCTTTTCAACTGCTTCGAGCGGAGGCATTCCATTTTCCATGCGTTCATCATTTATTGCTGCCTGCCTGAATGAAAGCCACATGAAAAATAGAATGATAAATATTAAAGCGACAATTGGGATGTTATCAGGTTTCGTTACTATTTTGTTGAAGTTTGGGTCGCTCCAGCTCAGAGCAAAGAAAATTACTATGAGTGAATTAAGTATGAAGAAGACGACCGGTTTTGTCCATGTTCTGTATGTGGCAAGCATGAGAAAAAATGCAAAGACGCCGAAGACTGTATAACTGACCGGACCGAAGAGGTGATTTATAAATTCTTTGGCTCCTACTGGCATATTATCAATTGGGAATTGGTAATGCGGATTTTGGAATTATCATAATGGGCCGGAGATGCCTCCGTCTTTACGCACTCTCCAGAAGTGAACAGCAATCAGAAATGCGACGGCGAGCGGGAACCCGATGCAGTGCAGTACATAAAAACGTAAGAGGGCACTTGCTCCGACGATTCTGCCGCCGAGAAGTAACGCCCGCGCATCTGTAGCAGCATGAATCACATTAACACCGCCTACTTTAATAAAGGCTGCGCCAGGTCCTTCATGTCCAAGAAGCGGAGTCGCCCTTGCCATGTTTGTGCCTACTGTCACTGCCCACATTGCGAGTTGGTCGAATGGCAGTAAATATCCTGAAAAGCTTAAAAGCAAAGTTAGTACAAGCAGTATTACGCCGACGCCCCAGTTGAATTCTCTCGGAGGTTTGTATGCTCCGGTCATAAATACTCTCAACATGTGCAGCCACACAGTTATCACCATTGCGTGAGCTCCCCATCGGTGAATCTCTCTCATCACTCCAAGAGGAACATCAGATCTGAGATATTGTATATCTATATAAGCATATTCCGGAGTTGGTCTGTAATAAAACATGAGAAGAAGGCCGGTTATCGTTTCAACAAGAAAAAGGAAAAATGTTAAGCCTCCCATGCACCATGTGTATTTGATTCTGAGTCCGGACTTACGCATTCTTACAGGATGCAGGTGCAGGACAACATTCATCAGCATAACAAGTGATCTGTTTCTTGTAGTATCAGGCGATCCGTGGCGGAAAATGCTCTTCCATGCCTGAGTGTTACTTATATAGTCGAAAATTCTGCCGATATCGCCTTTTTTAGATGCCATTGTTTCAATTATCTAAATATGCATTATTGTATTGTCAAGGTGAATAAGTTGTAGTCGAGCTTGTCGGAATCTGTTGAGACTGATTGGAGGATGTGATGAAAAGGGCAGAGGAGCCGATTTTTGATGTTCACTTTATTAACGGTTGTGATTTTTTTTCTTTTTTTGAACTGTTAACTTGGTTAACACGATATTACGAAATTTCGCCCGATTTTGTTTACTTACAGGCCGGTACGGCATAAAATCCATGTATGGTTAACGGAATTGACAATGCGTTTGTCGCATTGCTTAGTTCTATTAACAGGCAAAGCAATGCCATCAACAGAACCTTATCAGTACTATCGACAGGTCGCGCGATAAACTCAAGTAGTGATCGTGTTCTTACATCCATACTTGAATCAGAACTTCAGCCTCTTTCAACTGCAATTGAAAGAACACAAAATGCAATCAATCTTGTCGACACAGCTGATGCGGCGCTTGGTGAAGTATCAGGTTTACTTAATGATCTGCAGTCTGTAACTGTTCGCTCTCTCGGTGTAACTACTACTGAACAGAGAGAAGTATTGCAGGAGCAGGCTCAACAAATTTTATCCAGCATAGATAGAATACAATCACAGACTCGTTTCGGTGATACAAGAATATTTTCAAATCCGTTTCAGATAACTGATAAAAGTTCGGAGATTACCGATGTCAGATTGACTCAGACATCTGCTTCTTTACCGTCTACGGTTTCAGTCAGTGTAGTAGAGTCGGCGACGAGAGCCAGCGCTACTGGAACTATAGCTGCCACTCAAAGCGCAGACGCAACTTTTAAGATTTCCGGTCCTCAGGGAACCGCAACGATCAGTGTAAGCGCAGGCGCTACAAGGGAGTCGATAGTTGAACAGATTAATAATTTTACTGATCAGACAGGAGTCGAGGCAACAGATTCAGGTGGAATCAGGACTGTTAAATTTGGAAGTGATGCCTCAGTAAATATCCAGTTTGTTGAGGGAACACTTGAAGGAATTACACAAGGAGTCTCGACCGGGACAGATGTAAACGCGACCATAGATGGAGCTTCTGTGCAAGGCCGAGGCAATACTGTTGCTTTTAACGCTCCCAATGTTTCCGGGCAGATAACCTTTGAGGAGGATCAGACAGGGACTTTTTCTTTCAGGGTAGTTGGCGGAGGTTTTGCAACTCAGATCGGGCCGATTCCAAATGATGCCGGAGCAATAAGATTCCAGATTCCAGAAGTTTCGACCGCTACTTTGGGTAATACAAGTAATATAGGTTCTTTGTCTTCTATTGCCGGCGGTGGTGCTAACAGCCTCATTTCGAATCCAACCAATGCGTTGACTATCATAAATTCTGCTGCAAGAGAAGTTTCAACAGGCAGATCACAGATTGGATCTTTAAGCAGCAACCTTCTTCAAAGGAACGTGGAAAATCTGGATAAGCTTACCCTTACACTTACGAGAACAACTTCAAGTCTTAAAGATGCGGATGTAGCAGAAGAACTGACCAGATTAATGAGACTCAGGGTTTCAAACAATCTTTCATTAGGTCTTCTTGCAAGTGTTCAGGAAAAACTGCCAAATCTGACTGGCTTCCTCAATTTCAAGGTTTAACTAATCTTTCCACGGAAACACAGAATTTCCACAGAGTTACGGAGTAACTGCGCACATAGAGATAATTACATTGAATTTCTCTGCGCCTCTGTGGATTTTCTGTGATTCAGTGGAGCTTACTCAAATATCTACCAGTTTTAGATTCCAGAGGCGATATCTTTTCTGAAATATGAATTTCTAAAATTAATTTTCTTGATTACTTCATACACTTTGCTTTTTGCTTCTTCGAAGGTTTGACCGAGGGCTTGAACAGTGAGTACTCTTCCTCCTGATGTATAGAATTCTCCATCTCTTGCGGTTACGCCTCCTGCGAAGATATTGGTATCTTTTGAAGTCATGAGCTGACCGAGATCCTGTATTTTGCTGCCTGTTTCATATTTGCCCGGATAACCGCCTGAGGCTATAACTGTTGCAACTGATTTCTGGTCTGACCATTCTATCTGCGAATTCTGGAGCTGTCCGTCAAGGGTGAGAAGAATCAACTCCACTATATCTGATTTAAGTCTTGGCAGAAGGACCTGCGCCTCAGGATCTCCGAATCTTACGTTGAACTCGATGACTTTCGGTCCGCCTGAGGTGAGCATAATACCTGCGTAGAGAATACCTCTGTAGTTTCTTTGTTCTTTTGCCAGCGCATGTACCAACATGGCAAAAATATGTGTCGAAATGTAATTGTAGTCACTCGCTGTTACATATGGAACTGGCGAAAACCCTCCCATTCCGCCGGTGTTCGGACCGCGGTCTCCGTCATAAATTCGTTTGTAGTCTCTGGCAGGTTCAAATATTGCTACGGTGTCTCCATCTGTAATCCCGATTATTGACACTTCTTTTCCATCCAGATAATCCTCAAGAAGAATTTGATTTCCGGCATCTCCAAAGATCTTCTTTTCCATAAGATCAATCACGCATTTTTCCGCTTCTTCTTTAGAATGGCAGACAAATGTCCCCTTGCCTTGACACAAGCCGTCAGCTTTAACAACCAGGGGGTAAATAGAATTTTGTAAGAACTGAAGCGCGCTGTCTAGTTTGTAGCATACTTTATATGGAGCAGTGGGTATTAAATATTTTCTGAGAAGATTTTTGCAGAAAATCTTGCTTCCTTCCAGCATGCTTGCCATAAGGTTAGGCCCGAATATCTTCAGTCCATTTTTTTCGAACTCATCGACTATTCCCTCCGTTAGCGGGGCTTCAGGTCCAACTATAGTGAGATCTATTTTTTCAGATTTTGCGAATTTAATAAGTTCTGATATGCTTGTGGGACTTATATCAATACACCTTGCCGTCCTTGCTATTATGCTGTTTCCCGGGGCGCAATATATCTGGCTGGAGAGTTTGGATTGAGCTACCTTCCATACAAGGGCATGCTCTCTTGCCCCATTTCCTACCACAAGAATCTTCATAGCAAATATGCAGTATAGCGGGTTATCTGGAAATCACAAAATTTTTATGTAGCGAAATTGCTATATGACCTAATTTGTCCACATTTTGATGTACGAATCAGGAAATAACAATCGTCAAATGGCAAATTACAACAAAATCACAAATATCACAGAAATTCAAACTCAAAACTGGAAGATTCATTCATCTGTCTGGTACCGTGCTATTTAGGTGTTGGATCGTAGTGCAGAAACGCGAAGGGCACTTTATAATTTCGGTTTTGTAATTTGCGTTTTGGTTGATATTTGCTGCTTGTTTGTTGACTTTTTTGATCCGGTGATACTTATACAAATCTGTCACCGGATTAGGATATAACTTGTCGGTAGGAGTTACTCTTCGATAGCGAAAAACTTCGAACTTTAGTCTAGAGTGACGCCGGGGCCGAAGGTTTACTTAATTTCAAGCTCAAATGATTTTGCCTCTGGAATTAAGCATCTATTGTAGACCTGAAGCTCATAATTTGGACCGATAGTCATGCTGGTGAAATCTGATTTTTGTGACATCAAAACAACTCCTTTGTTATTGGTGAATCTGATAATGTACTGGAAAGTTAAAGGGTGCTCGGTAGTATTTCTGATCCATAAAACAACGGACTGGAGATTGTTCGCATCGCTTATTCTGATTCTTTCGATTTTGAGCTTACCGTCTAGGAATGTTGAACCCTCTGTCAGCTTTGAGTAGATCTGACTTGTCTGATTGCCGGATCTTTCGAGTTCAGATGGCTCTTTGGATGTGAATGATTTGTCGGTGGTCACAGGAGGCTTATGTATTATTGTGAATGGTCTCTTATCCTTTTTATCGAGTCTAATCGTATCTTTGTCCACCTTATCCTTGTTCAGATTTGGATTATAAGATGAAAATCTTCTTCCTGCTCCAACCTCATAAGTTGGTATAGGTTCTGTCATCTCCGGAAGCGCCATGCAGCCTGTAACAGCAGAGGTAGCAATTAACAGGATAATTTTCATTTGCTAAGATAATATATCGGTTTTGCGCAGTTAATTCAATAACTAGATGCTGATGCAGTTGGCAGGACTTTCTTTGTTTTTTTCTTAATTTTCCATCTGTTTAGGAACCAGAGCCATTGGTATGGCTCATTTTTCATATGCTCTTCAATTTTTGATACGTAAATCTGGGTCAAATGCTTTATTTTATCATCTGATTCAGCGGCTTCTGAAGGGTAGATAGGATTGCCAATGATGATAAAGTTGATCTGGTTTCTTCTGACTACTTTGACAGGGATTACAGGAACTTGATATCTTAAAGAAAGTATTGCAGGTGTTTTCCAACAGGAAACATCTTTTTGGAAAAATTTAACCCTGACTCCTTCTGACCCTGCATTTTGATCCATATCAATAGTAATAAATTTTTTTTCTTTAATTCTACGAACCATTTCATCAGCAACTCTAAATTTTTCCAGAGGGACTGATCCCTTGCTAAGCCGCATTTTTGTTATTATGTCGTATAAAACGCTGGATTCAGGAGGTCTTATAATGGGTTGCATTGGAAGCCCTAAAAGCGCCAGAGAGAGACCCAGTTCCCAGTTTCCATGATGACTGAAAATACATACCGCGCCGGTCTTTTTTTTGTTAATGTCGAGCAGAATTTCAGCATTTATGAAACGTACATATTTGAGCGTTCTTCTTCTTACGTTATAAAGGAAAAATACTTCGAACAGTGACATGATAAGGTGCTGGAACATTTTTAAAGTTAATTTGCGCGCTTCTTTATTAGTCGTTGCTACTCCGGAAAGAAGGAAGTTTTTTATCGCCTTTCTTTTCAAACGGGGCAGCAATAAGTAAGGAATGAATCCAAGAGGGTAAGAAATTTGCTGGCTTAGGTTAAAACCGAGCAGCTTGACAGTAATAATTGTATAGTAAAAAAATAAGTATTCAAATGCATACCTAAGCGCGCCATGTTTGGATTGATTCATTTGCTAATAGTACATTATAATTTGAGTAATTATTTAAAATCTGTATTAGCGTTGTGAAACAACATTGATACGCGGCTCTTTTGAGAATTTACCTGAAAACTTATTGATTGCATTAGCCAGGATTTTTTCACCATCTACGATTTTGAATTGAATTATAACTGTAAAAACAGGGCCATCTAGAAAAGAAGGCTCGAGTCTCATCGAGTCTTTAGTCGTTGTTATGAAGCCATTGCAAAGAAATTCTCTTGCCAGAGTATTAAGTGTATTATGATCACTTTTGATGTAATAATGGTGGTCTGGAAAAGCGGTAAATTTGTCAATTTTTGCCCCTATTTCGTGCAATGTTTTTCTGAATGCAATCGGATTTCCTACCCCGCAGAAACCAAGAAAATTATATTTCGATAGTATATCGAGGTCATGAAATTTACCTGTTTTTATATCTTTTACTGCCTCTGGTTGGTGAATAGCTTCTATTATGTGCAAGGTTTGATTTGCATGGAGTAATTTCCGTTTGATTTTATCAATCTGACTCCTGCTGGTTTGATTGACTCTTGTGATAATAACCAGATCTGCTCTTTTCATAGATGAAAGCGGCTCACGAAGAAATCCGGCTGGCAGCAAAAATCCGTTTGAAAACGGATTTGTAGCGTCAACGAGTAGAATATCGAAGTCACGTTTTAATCTCCAGTGCTGGAATCCATCATCCAGTAATACAATGTCTGGATTAAATGTTTTCGAAATTGTGTCGTAAATCCTGAATTTGCTCTCATTTGTGAATCTTCTTACGTTTGCATCAGTAAATTGGAGTTCTTCATCATCCTTGCCTAAGATGTCATGTTTCCCATATCCTCTGCTAAAAATAGCGACTTTCCCGCCTTTGGATGAGACCATTTTTGCGATTGCTTCAACACAGGGAGTTTTTCCGGTCCCTCCAACAGTAATATTTCCTATACTAATTACCGGTATTGGAAGTTTTCGTGATGAGATTATACTGAGTTTTACTAGTGCTTTATAAACTTCTGTTGAGAAGTAGTAGAGAAATGACAGTAATATCAAACAAAACTTGATTATTTTGCCGAATACACTGGATGTTTGATCAGATATTATCCTCAAGTAGAGCTTCTTCATAACTATATTATATTTAAATATCGTAAGAGTTACAATGTAACTAAAATCTTGCAACTCGAAGCTTGTGGTTGTAACTCATAACTTGAATCCTGACTACTGATTTCTATTAACTTGCTGATCTACTTGATGTTGTATTATCCTGTAGTGTTATGAGCTATAAGCTATAAGTTGCGAGCTTCAAGCTACGAGTTCCAGGTTGCAAGATTATCAGTTGACAATTTTTTCAGCCTTAGATATTCTCTTTGGATGTCGGAATTTCCTGAGCAAAGAGAACGCTGGGGTACACGCATCGGTCTTATCCTTGCTGCTGCTGGTAATGCGGTTGGCATTGGCAACTTGCTGAGATTCCCATCTCAGGCAGGACAGCATGGAGGCGGAGCTTTCATTATTCCATATATAGTATCGCTTCTTGTTTTTGGCATTCCGATGATGTGGCTTGCATGGTGGGTGGGAAGATATGGCGGTAGATATGGTCATGGAACAACCCCGGGAATGTTTGAAAGGATTACAAATTCAAACTGGGGCAAGTATGTAGGCGTTTTGGGTCTGGCAGTTCCTTTGGTATTTTGCTGGTATTATACGTACATTGAATCTTGGATGCTCGGATATTCATGGTTTTCACTTACAGGCGGTTATAAAGAAGTTGTAGATTTTGAAATATACTTAAATGAATATCTTATAAATACTCCAACGTCTAACTATCTTGATGGATTATCCATAAATGTAATCTTTGTCGTAATCACAATTTTACTGAATGTATTTATCCTTTATCGAGGCATTTCAAAAGGTATCGAAACACTTGCAAAAATTGCGATGCCTCTTCTTTTCTTGTTTTGTCTTATTCTTGCAGTCAGGGTTTTAACGCTCGAATCCGGGAAGGGAAGCGCGCTCGACGGGCTCGCTTATATTTGGAATCCTTCATTTGATAATATTCTGACCCCAGGAATATGGCTTGCGGCAGCAGGCCAGATCTTCTTTACTTTAAGCATTGGGTTTGGCGCGCTGGAATGTTATGCGAGTTATTTGAAAGAAGATGATGATGTTGTTTTGAATGGATTAACTACGGCTTCTACAAATGAATTTGTTGAGATTATTTTCGGTTCATTAATTGCTATTCCGGCAACAGCAATTTTCTTTGGTGCCGGCGAAGTCAACAGAATCGCATCCGGAGGCGCATTTAATATTGGGATGGTCGCTATGCCGCAGGTTTTGCTCAGTTTGAATCCATCTGAACTCTTCGGAACTATCTGGTTCCTTTTGCTGTTTTTTGCAGCGTTTACATCTTCTGTAGCAGTAGCTCAGCCGGTTATGGCATTCTTTCAGGATGAGCTTAAGTTTAAAAAAGGTACATCTGCATTCCTGCTGTCTCTGCTCTGGCTTCCACCAATGCTGTTTGTCATGCTCTTCAATAAATATGGAGTGTTAGATCAGTTAGACTTCTTTGCAGGAACGCTGTTTCTTGTCATTTTTTCAGTTATAGAAGTTCTGCTTGTTTTCATCTGTTTTGGAGGAAAGAGATTTTGGGAAGACATTCATAAAGGTGCTGACATAAGAATTCCTCGAATTTTCTACTATATCTTAAAGTACGTAACTCCGGTTGCGCTTATTGCGATTTTTGTCGGGTGGGCATATACTCAGGGCCCCAGCCAACTTCAGATAAATCCAAAAATTCAGGAATCTCTTGCAAATTATCCAAAACTTGTACCAGACAGATCCTGGAAGCTGGAGATTAAAAAGGATGACAGCAAACATGTTGAAAACGAGCTTATTTCGTTATGCGACAGAGCTAGTGAGGATATAAAAGTCACAGCACTTGTTGATTTAAAATCAAAAGGAATTTCAATAAAAGAGTCCAGTAATAAAGATGCAGATAAACTTGTCGAAAGTCTACTTGCAAAAAGATCATTTGTTTTAATCCCTCCGACCGGCACACAACTAAGTGGAAGTGAAAAGGCGGAAGTAATAGTTGAAGTACTTTATACTTCTGAGTACATATGGATAGCCAGAATAATGATGATTGCAGTTCTGGTTATATTTTTGGCATTGATTAAAATAGCTTGGTCGAAACGTAAAAAGGGAGCTGCTTAAATGTCGACAGAAGGATGGATTCTTATGATTGCTACCTGGAGCTGTACTGTATTTATTAGTATTTACTGCATCGTAAAATTACTGAGAAAGAAATGAGCAATGAGCAGCGGACGCTGACTCAGTTACTAGAACAAGAACTGACCAACCCTGCGGACTATCAGAAATTCATTGCGGAAATTTCGCGATTATTAGAAGATAAAAAATCTGTGTTGGAGTCACTACTGCTTAAAGACAAACATCATAAATTGATTTACTATCTCGACTCACAAAAATTATGGCTCAAATTAATCGGTATAAGATTAATTAAAGCTTTGATGGTCACAGGAGTTATTCTCGCAGTCTTATCGGTAATAATTTTTGGTGAAAATGCATTTATTTACTTAAGCGCAAGTTTTGTTGGGATGGTTTTTTTGTATTTCATCTATATGTTTTTAATATCAAGGGAAATAAAAAGTGTATCGAGACGTGTCAAAGAGTTGAATCTGAATTACAGGAGCCAGATTGAGGATTTGTTGGAGGGTTTAAAGTGAAGAATTTAACACCTGATGAGATCCATCATATTGCCAATCTTGCCCGGCTTAGATTCGATCAGAATAAACTGACGAAGTTTTCGCCGGAGTTTCAGAAGATTCTTAATTACATAGCCAAACTCCAGGAGCTTAATGTTGACAAGGTTGAGCCATATGTCTGGCCGCTTGAAGACCCTCTGAAGTTAAGGGAAGATGTCTCTCAAAAACTCAATTATGCAGCTGATGCTGTTAAAAACGCCCCTGTAAAGGAGGGGGACTATTTTATAGTTCCGAGGGTAATTAATGAGTGATCTTGCAGGATTATCCGCTGTCGAACAACGAGAAAGGCTTTTGAAAGGTGAAATAAAGGCAGTTGAGATAGCAAAATCTCACCTCGAAGTTATCAAAACTAAAGAGGGGAGTCTAAAATCTTTTATTTCAGTTGCTGCAGACGTTGTTGACCAGGCAAAATCAGTAGATAACAAGTTCTCAGAAAAACGACCTATGGGCAGGCTTGCCGGCGTCTGTGTCGCGGTCAAAGATAATATTTGTACGAGCGGCCTGAAAACTACGGCCGGTTCGAAGTTTTTAAGCGAATTTATTCCGACTTATGACGCAACTGTAGTCAGAAAGCTTAAAAGTGAAGACGCTGTAATAATAGGAAAAACAAATCTGGATGAATTTGCCATGGGTTCTTCAACAGAGTATTCCGCTTTTGGCCCGACAAGAAATCCATATGCGCACGATAAAACACCGGGAGGAAGCAGTGGGGGGAGCGCATGCTCTGTTGCCTCATGCGAATCAGCTGTTTCTCTAGGATCAGATACAGGCGGGTCGATACGCCAGCCGGCATTTATGTGCGGGGTGTACGGATTTAAACCTACTTATGGCGCTGTTTCAAGATATGGATTGATTGCTTTCGGTTCGAGTCTTGATCAGATCGGTCCAATGGCAAGAACGATAAAAGATTTGCGGATTGTTTTTGATGTGATAAGCGGGCATGATTCTCTTGATTCCACTTCAGTGCCAAAAGATTTAGGTTTAACTAAGAAAGAAAGGTTCAAAATTGGAATTCCGACAGATATAGATTTTAGCTCTGTTGACGGTGTAATAGGAAGAAAATTTGATGAGCTCCGCAGCAGGCTTGCGGGCAAAAAAGTTGAATTTGTAGATGTTTGCCTTCCACATTCAAAATATGCAATTGAAACTTATTATATTGTTGCTTGTGCAGAAGCGAGCTCAAACTTGTCAAGATATGATGGTGTTCATTTCACAAAGCGGTCCGCTGTCGACAACATTGAAGATGTTTTTTATAAATCAAGGAGCGAGTTCTTCGGGCCGGAAGTTAAAAGAAGAATAATGATAGGAACATTTGTTTTGGCTAAAGGCTATTATGACGCCTATTATCAGCGAGCACTCAAAGTCAGAAGGCTTATCCGAGGTGATTTTGATAA
>JACQRL010000426.1 GCA_016206485.1 Planctomycetota bacterium
AAAAGAGAAAAAGAGGGGCATCTATGATGAGGTCAAAATGATTTTGAAGGAATTTTATGGGGCAAAAACAGGCTGAAAAAAAAGAGATTAAAACCAAAAGCAACAGCAATCAGGATCAATACTCCAGATTTCCTTTAACCATTACTGCGCCGGAAAAATCTATATTCACTCCCGATGATCTGACCAACCTGAATCCTGAAAAAGATCTGGGAAAGCCGGGAGAGTTCCCATACACAACAGGAATTCACAAAGACATGTACATGGGCAAGGTATGGACAATGAGGATGTTTTCAGGATTCGGAACGGCAAAACAAACTAATGAAAGATTTAAGTTTCTCCTAAAACAGGGACAGACGGGTTTGTCAATCGCCTTCGATATGCCAGCTCTTATGGGTTACGATTCAGACCATCCGAGATCTAAAGGAGAGGTTGGAAAAGAAGGCGTGGCGGTCTGCACTTTGGATGACGCGCTTGTTTTATTTAACGGGATCCCGCTTGATCAGGTATCAACTTCAATGACTATAAATTCAACGGCGATAATAATGCTATGTCTTTACGCAGCGGTTGCAAAGCAGCAAGGAGTTCCTCTTGGAAAACTCAGAGGAACGATTCAAAACGATATTCTGAAGGAATATATCGCTCAAAAAGAGTTTATATTTCCACCTGTACCCTCAATGAGACTGATTACCGACATGATGAAGTTCTGCAAGGATCACATGCAGCAATGGAATACCATATCGATAAGCGGATACCACATAAGAGAAGCGGGTTCTACTGCTGTGCAGGAACTGGCATACACGCTTATGGATGGATTCACGTATGTTGAGTTTGGGATTAAAGCCGGGATGAATGTTGATGATTTCGCTCCCAGACTCTCTTTCTTTTTCAATTCACATCTGAACTTTTTTGAAGAAATAGCCAAGTTCAGGGCTGCAAGGAGAATCTGGGCTAAAAGGCTTCGATATAAATATGGGGCTAAATCTCAAAAGAGCTGGACTCTGAGATTCCACACACAAACTGCCGGTTGTTCGCTGACTGCTCAACAGCCAATGAATAACCTAATGAGAACTTCTGTCGAGGCACTTGCTGCTGTACTGGGAGGAACTCAGTCTCTTCACACAAACTCTCTCGATGAGGCTCTTGCGCTTCCTTCTGAGTTTGCCGTAACGCTTGCATTGAGAACACAGCAGATACTTGAAGAGGAATCCGGACTGACAAAATTTATAGACCCCTGCGGCGGGGCTCACTACATAGAATACCTTACAAACAAGATGGAGGAAGAAGCCGAAAAGATATTTAATGAGATTGAAACAAGAGGCGGAATGATAAGCGCAATTGAAGAGGGATATCCACAGTCAGAAATAGCAAGGGCATCTTATGAATTCCAGAAGGCAGTTGATGACAAAAGGTATATAGTCGTAGGGGTGAACGAATTCACAGAACAGGACAAACTTGATATACCTATCCTGAGAATAGATAAGAATGTCGAGCCTGAACAAATTAAGAGAGTAAAAGAATTTAAAAACAAAAGGGATAATTTGCTGGTGAGGTCAAAGCTGGATAACATCAGAGAAGCCGCTAAAAATGAGTCGATTAACTTGATGCCATTAATTCTCGATGCAGTTGAATCTCATGTAACTCTTGGTGAAATCATCGAAGAACTGAAAAAGGTATTCGGAACCTGGAAAGAACCATCCATAAATCTATAGGTTTTCCCTTAATTCACCGGGTTTAGAGAAAAGATAAAAGATTCCTAGATACCGGATACTCAACACTATATACTATTAAAATATGTCGCGTAAAATCAGGGTTCTGGTGGCAAAAGTAGGTTTGGATGGTCATGACCGCGGCGCAAAAGTAATTGCTGCAGGACTAAGAGATGCAGGTATGGAGGTTATCTATTCCGGGCTTCACAATACACCCGATGCAATCGTGGCAGCTGCTGTTCAGGAAGATGTTGATGTAATTGGAATCAGTATATTATCCGGAGCTCATATGACATTAATACCTGAGATCATGACAATGCTCAAAGACAACAAACTTAGTCATGTGCTCGTAACTGGCGGCGGGATTATACCAGATGAGGATGCCAGCGAGCTATGTAAATGCGGCGTGGGGAAACTATTCGGCCCGGGTGCAACAATAAACGAGATTGTAGGTTATATAATCGCTGAAGTAGAACAAAGAAGAAAAAAAGTACAAAAAAGTTAATGCCTTTTCAGGTTATTTTCCGTCTATATTGTACACCGACTTTATTAAATTCCTTGAATCCCCACATGAGAGTGTGGGGCCATTTTTCCAATTGAGAGCGCCGAATCCGGAATAGGAAATTACATTAATATGAATTTTGTTTCTATCATTACCCGCGTATCCGGACAAGTCAGCAGACTACAAGACTATTGGATTATGTGAACTTGTAAGATTATATAGACTATTTGTCCGAGGTTTCTTTGATTTTCTTCTTATAATCCTCTACATACAGAACCAGCTGCTTCTTTTCCGTAAAAAACCAATCGATTTTAAAATCAATCTTGGTGATGCGGTTCAGCGCAAGATAAGCTATTAGTCTTACCCAACCATCACTGTCAGTCAGCAACTGGAAAAGTCTGTCTTTTACATCCTGAGAACGGAAGTTTCCCAACGCCTTTGTAGCTATCCTTTTTATGTTAATATTATCAACAGAGCTTAATTTAATCAGGGTCTTTCCGGCTTTTTCAGACTTTAAAGTTCCAAGGGCTTCAACTGCCACCTCTAAGAGTTTATTTGCGCTCGGAAATTTGATATAGAAGATTCCCTGCTCCTGCGAAAACTTCGGCTCCTTAACAGGACGATCAATCTCGCTGTATACTATGCTCATCAATGCCTTTTCAGGAACCTGTTTATCTGCGGTAAGATAGAAAAGCGCAATTGAGGTCAGGTGTTTTTCACTCTCTTTAATATCCATTCCATAAAGCGCAAGAATCTTTTTAAGTTCCTTCTGTATCTTGTCGTTGGTGAGTCCGTTCAGGTAGCAATACCTTATAACCCTGTCTTTATAAGTTGAAGGAAGATTCTCGTTTTGGAGGACTTCGATAGTCAGATTTTGATAATCTTTCGGATATTTCTCTGCATAAAGCGGAAGGATAGTATCCAATACATAATGATGTTCTGCGCCAAGTGAGAGCAGCTTATCTAAGAATTGTTTGCCGATTTCACCAAGCTCAGGAAGCTCTTCAGCAACAAACACTCTGACTAAACTTGGAAAGTCGTTTAGCCCGGAATCCTTAATATCTTTTCTGGCGAAAAATCCTGCGATAGCATCAGAAATATTGTAATCAGTGAATTTCCTTAGACTCTCGATCTTTTTTGTTAAAATCTCGGTAATCTTGTTATATGACTCCTCTTCTCTGCATACTGCCAGAGCAACCATCAATGTATACTTGATTGTTTCAAGCCTTGCGCTCCTCACATATGTAGGAGGGTCCTGTCCCAGCTTCTGCCTCACCATTGGCGGATCGACTAAAAAGCTGAGCTCATCCAAAGTTTTCAATGCATTTTGATCTTTATAATCAGCCAACATTTGATTAAACTCCTGACACTTCTTCATAAATTTATTAAAGTATTCTTTATCGCCCCTGTCTATACATGCGGTGCATGCCTTTAAAAGCGAGAAAAAATAATCGAAATCCTTATTAGGATACAGGAATTTATTCACTAAAGGCCTGAATGCCTTCTTGCTCCTGATTTTTCTGAAGGAGTTTAGAATAGCAATTTCAAATATATCATCAGTTTCATTATGCAGTCTGTCTATGAGATAGTCATCCAATCCTTCAAACTTTCCCTGAGTCAGAAAGAAAAGCGCCCTTGCTTTAATAACATTATCTTTTGTGGTCTTGATAAGTCTCATCAAAACTTCCAGAGGTTCATATCTTTGCATCGCGCCGAGATAATAAACGGCGTTCCTTTGGACCCTCTTATTTTCGTGAAATGCCAGCGGCCTAATAAATTCAAATGCATCCTGTATGGAAAAGTTGTCAAGTCCTGGGGCAAACTGCACACTTACAGTAAACGGGCTGTACTTGAGAATCTCCAGCATTGTTAATCTTTTAACCATCTGTTCATACGGATTCTCACACACGGGAAGCTGAGGTTTCTTCGTTTCAGGATCAATATAGGCCGCTCCTTTTCTGCAGAATTCGCCTATAACATTATCCCATTCTGCCATTAATTTACATTCCACCGGGAATGATCCTGCAGGATCTCCATATAACGCCAAGTAAAAGAGATCTTCTTTATCAATAAGTCTGTTGTTATGAAATAATCTCATAAGCACTCTTGTGAATGCCTTGAAGTAAACATCGCATTTCGCTTTTATAACCTCGTAGTCATCATCTTTGTAATTCAAACCTTCAGTCACCGGATCACTTGGTATAGGCATCCTTGCGAATTCACTGTACTCAATATCAAAATCAGCTGAGGCTACTCCGATCAGCTCATCGAGGCTTACATTAAATGGAGGAGGCGACTTTGGAGGTAAAACGACCTTAGGATTTCTAACAACATCCGTTCCTTTCGGTTTAGGCGGCGTTTTATCATTCGGAGACAGTCCTGTCGGTATAATCCTGTCCTGCTCGGTAACCCTCAATGGAGGAATAAACAAAGATACTATTTCATCGGTCGTCCCGGGCGGCACTAATATCTCAGCATCTGCGAATATCGTTGTTGATGCCAGAATCAAACCACAGAATGATATGAAAATACGAAGATTTTTAACCATTAGTCTACTTCCCCATATTATATATTAGTGGCGAGTTTCATACCAAATTAATTCAAATCAATTCTATATAAACAAATCAGTTTTTTAAGGCGTTTGATTGAAATTTCAATGCATATAGAGCGACAAAATGCTATTTATATGCATCTGATTTGTTAGTGCTTGCATAATTTGGCCTCATTTGTAGATTACTCTGCCATGTCAATTTCAGGGCTGATAGGAAGAAAGATAGGTATGCTCAACTATTTTACATCTACTGGGCAGGAGATCTCCTGTACAGCCGTTGAAGTCGGGCCATGCTTCTGTGTCGACATCAGAACAAAAGAAAAAAACGGATATACTTCAGTTTTAATAGGTTTTGAACAGAAAAAAGAAAAGAGAACAATAAAACCTCAGCTGGGATATTTTAAAAAAAGAGGGCTCTATCCTTTCAAAAAGCTGAACGAATTTCAAATATTGGACGAGAAGGCGCAGATTAAAATCGGAGACAAGTTTATCGCTCAAGACATTTTTAAAGAGGGGATGTTTATAGACGCTACCGGTTTCACTAAAGGAAGAGGATTTGCAGGTGTCGTAAAAAGATGGAGATTTGAAGGCGGCCCTGCGACGCATGGACAATCAGACAGACAAAGACATCCGGGTTCACTCGGAAGACATGGTTCAAATTCGAGAGACGTTCCAAAAGGGAAAAAAATGGCAGGACATTACGGCGACGAAAAAGTTACAATACAAAATTTGCAGGTAGTAAAGGTACTTCAGGAACAGAACAGCATTATTGTATGCGGAGCTGTACCGGGAGCAAATGGTAACTACGTGATCATAAACAGATCGGTAAAGTTAAAAGATAAAATTCTGCCAATAGGTGAACAAGTCAAGGAAAAGCAGGAATCAAAAAGCAAGCCTGTAGCAAGATCTGCTTCTAAGTAACAATAAAACTTTTGTCCGGAAAGTTCCAAATAGTTTCGTTTGGTTCTACTGTGTCTCGGTAATTTTCTTTATCTTTTCCCTGTATTCACTGATGAATGCAGCTATATGCTCAGATCGGGAAAAATACCAGTCAACCTTGTGATCAACTTTTGTGATTCTATTAAGTGATAAATAAGCAGCAAGTCTGACCCATGGATCCTTGTCATCCAAGATATTAAACAGCCTTTCTTTGATCGCTTCCGACCTGAAATTTCCGAGCGTTTTGACCACAAGAAGTTTCAGTTTAACCTCAGGAGAATCCATTTTTGATAAATTAATCAAATACTCTTCCACCTTGGGAATTTTCAATGATCCCAACGATTCGATAGCAACTTCAAGCAAATTATTAATTCTCGGGAATTTTATATAAAAAATCCCTGCTTTTTGGGAAAACTCCGGCTTTCGCTCTCCTCTTATCTTTTCATTTTCAATTATCGTAAAAAGCCATTTCTCAGGCGCTTTTTTATCCAAACTTGCAAGATCTCCCCCGGCAGACATATAAAAAACCGCCAGTGACACTATATGTTTTTCTTCATCCTTCATATCCGGCCTGTATTTAGATATGATTTCTTTCAGTGCCTTTTTAACATTATCATCATAGAAAGAAGATATATACAATTTTTTCAAAATTCTGTCTTTAACAGTGACTCTGACATCACTTTTTAGAACTTCCACGCCAAATTTTGAAAAACCGTCAGGGTATGCCTCGGCATAACTATCTATAGCAGGATAAATAACATAATCATTATCTGCGCCGATAAGTATTAACTTCTCGAGGACATCTTTTGCATATGACCCAAGCATTGGCATTACTTCCCCTACAAACACCCTCATCATAGATAAATTTGAAGTTCCGGGACCAGTCTCCTGCCCTCCGCCACCAAACGGGTTAGGCGATCCCTCAACAAAATCAAGCATTACGCTGTAAGGTTTATAGGTCTTTACCTTCTGCTCCAGATAGGTTTGCAGTTCATTTGATGCCTCCTGATCTCCACACAGTGCCATTAAAATCTGAAGCGCCTGACGCAATGCAGTCATCCTTGGCATATATTTATAACTGGGGGCTCCACCAACAGGAGGGGTAGGATCAGCGCACATTTTGAGCTCAGGAATATCGCTTGCAGCCAGATTCTGCTGAGGCGCATTTTTAAATATACCGTAAACCTCTTTGCATTTGTCATAAAATTTCTGGAATGTCTTTTTGTCTTTCTTTTCAAGACACATCGCGCTCGCTCTCACCACGGCAAAGTAGTAACTGAAATCATTTTTTGGGCTGAGAAACTTATCTGCCAATACTTTAAATGCCTTTTTGCTTTTTAATCTTCTCAAAGAATTAATCATCGCAAGTTCAAATATCTCATCTTTTTCAGATGGGAGTCTGTCTATTATGAAATCATCCAGCCCTTCGAATCTTGCAGCTGTTAAGAGAAATAATGCCCTGCACTTTTCGACATTATCCTGGCTCATCTTCAGAACTCTCAATAAATCTTCAAGCGGCTCATATCTTTGCATCATACCAAGATAGTATACAGCATTTCGACTGACTCTTTTATTCGGGTGCATTATAAGAGGCTTTAAATATTTATAGAGTTCTTCGTGCGAAAAAAAGTCAAGACCGGGCGCGAATGGACTGCTTACAGTGAAAGGATAATAGTTAGCCAGCTCTAAGACAGCAAGTTTCTGCACCATCAGATCATATGGGTCCCCAACATCTGTGGGGAGCTCAACTTTTTTTGTCTCCGGCTTAATATAATCAAGTACCTGTTTGCAAAATCCGGATATATCGCCATTTTCATAGCTTGTTATTCGCTGGCGTGAATTAGAAAACGTTCCTGCAGGCTCTCCATATAGAGTGAAATAAAACATGTCTTCCTTATCAAGCATTCTGTTATTATGAAACAGCCTCATTAATATTCTGGTAAAACACTTGAAGTGAACATCGCATCTGCCTTTTATGACTTCATAATCATCCTGTTTGTAACCGAGGTGTTCTACTATCGGATCAGGATCCATGGGCATCTGCGCGAGATGACTGAACTCTATGTCAAAATCTGCAGCGGCAACCCCAAGCAGCTCTTCAAGACTTACCGTCATTGGCGGAGGCGCCTTGGGCGGCAGAACAGGGGGCGGCAGCTTTTTTTTGTTAACACCGGTCTGCCTTGGATCAGGCTTCTGGGCAACTTCCTTTATACCTGTTTGTATTATTCTATCTCTTTGTGTAACCCTGTTGGGAAAACTAAAGCTGGCTATAATCTCATCCGCTGTACCGGGAGGGACAAGAACCTCAGCATCTGCAAGAACTACTACAGGAAGCGCTAAAGAAAGAACCAAGATTAATACTTTAAATTTCTTCATTATATACTAAGACGATTATTCATTATTATAACAGTAAAACTTCAATAAATAAAGTCTAACCAAAGAACCTCGATTTTAAACCCTAAATTTGTACCTTTTACATATTATGAATTCACAGGAAATAAGAGAAAGCTTTCTTGGCTTCTTTGAAAAAAAAGGGCATAAACCTCTGCCATCTGACTCTCTTGTTCCATCACACGATAAAAGTCTCCTCTTCACAAGCGCTGGAATGAACCAATTCAAAGACTTATTCCTCGGAGGCAAAAGACTGCCTTACACACGAATAGCAACCTGTCAAAAATGCATCAGGACCGGAGATCTCGAGGTTGTTGGAACAACCAACAGACACCACAGTTTCTTTGAAATGCTAGGCAATTTTTCATTTGGAGACTACTTTAAAAAAGAAGCGATCGAGTGGGGATGGGAATATCTGACCAAAGAATTAAAAATAGAGGATAAAAAGTTATTCGCATCAATTTACAAAGACGACGAAGAAAGCTTTAAGATATGGAATGAAGTAATCGGATTGCCTCCAAACAAGATTTATCGCTTTGATGAGAAAGATAATTTCTGGCCGGCAAATGCTCCGTCACAGGGTCCTGACGGTCCATGCGGTCCTTGTTCAGAGATCTATTTTGACTTTGGAAGTGAATATGGATGCGGAAAAGCTTCATGTCAGGTCGGCTGCGACTGCGGCAGATTTACCGAGGTATGGAATCTTGTATTCACACAGTTTGAAAGAAAAGGACAAAACAATCTTGTTCCTCTGAAACAAAAAAACATCGATACCGGAATGGGATTAGAAAGGCTTGCTGCTGTAATGCAAAAGAAATTCTCAAATTTCGAGACAGATCTTTTTACTTCTATAATCAACAGGACAAAAGAATTAATTCTAACAGAATCGGCAAATATGGCAGAGCCTGCATCGCTCAGAAAAATCTCAGACCACATAAGAGCAGTGACCTTTTGTATCTCTGACGGAATTCTCCCTTCCAATGAAGAAAGAGGTTATGTTGTCAGGAGAATATTAAGACAAGCTCAAAGGCAGATTCATAAATATGGGATAAAAAACTCTCTCCTGTACAAACTTATACCGGTAGTCGCATCCACTATGAAAAAACAGTACCCGATATTAACTGAAAAGACAGACGCAATCACACAAATAGTCAAAAGTGAAGAGGAAAAATTCCTTAACACGCTTGAAAACGGGAATTTGAAACTGCTGGAATCCATTAAAAAAACAAAGTCAAAATCATTAAAAACAATTCCAGCAGAAGAAGTGTTCTTTCTCTATGATACATATGGATTTCCTCCAGAGCTGACAAGAGAGATCGTACTTGAAAACGGGCTGGAGCTTGATGTTAAAGGGTTCTACAATCGACAGGAGGAACAAAGAAAAGAATCAAGAAAGAAAAGCGGATTCAGCGGAGAAATTTTTGAAAAAGGCGCCATGTTCGAGATAAAATCCTCGACACCTGAAACAAAATTCACTGGCTATGAAGAAACAGCTCATAACTCAAAAGTCTTAGGGCTCATCAAAGACAATACTATTGTGGATAATGCAGTGCAGGGAGACAGTGTATCCGTAATACTTGACACAACACCATTTTATGCAGAAGGAGGCGGGCAGATTGGTGATACAGGATACATAAGCAACAAGAACTGCAGATTACTCGTTACAGCCACACAATCTGTTGATGAACGCTATCTCCATTCAGCAACAGTTGAATCAGGCGAAATAAAGAAAGGCGCTGCTGTTATTGCAGAAATAAATGTTAACAAAAGGTTGAATATAATGAGAAATCATACCGCTACTCACTTATTGCAGGCTGCGTTAAGAAAGGTGCTCGGACAGCACGTTGAGCAGACAGGATCTATCGTTGAAAGTGAGCGCCTCAGGTTTGATTTCACCCATCCTAAATCGCTTTCTGCAGATGAAATAAGAAAGATTGAAGATGTTGTAAATTCCGAGATCTTGAAGGATGAACCAGTTGAAAAGATCAGCTTGCGCATGGATGAGGCAAAAAAGATGGGGGCTCTTATGTTTTTCGGCGAGAAATATCCGGAACAGGTGCGTGTAGTCAGAACCAAAGACAATTTCAGCGTTGAACTTTGCGGAGGAACGCATCTTGACAGAACCTCGATCATCGGGCTTTTCAAGATCACTTCTGAAAGTTCGATCGGATCAGGAGTAAGAAGAATCGAAGCGATCACCGGTGAAAAAGCAAAGGAAATATTTATGGATCAATTCGACGCTTTAAAAGAGCTGCAGCAAATACTCAAAACCGATCTGCAGGCAATACCTGACAGGATCAAAAAACTTATAGAAGAAAATGACAAGCTCAAATTGCAGGTAAAAAAAGTCATGACAGGCGGCAATGTTCTAGATTCGATCGTAAGTGGAGCAAAAACTGTTAAAGATATCTCTTTCTGTGTTTTTGAGCTTGAAGGTGAGAATACGCCTGACACACTAAGAAGTCTTACTGACAAGATCATTCAAAAAGTAAACATCAGTCTGCTTATTGGAAGACAAAACGAGAAACAATTCGCAATCTTAGGAATAACAGAAAATATTGTCGGCAAAGGAATAACCAGCAAGGTCCTGATCGATAAGCTTGACAAACAGTTGGGAATCAGAGGTGGCGGAAAACCCCACATGGCACAGCTCGGTTTTTCCAAGGAGATATCACGTGAACAGCTTAGTAACGAATTGGAAAGGATTGTCTCAACCCTTTAAGACGATAATTTAAAGATGGATACCCAAAATATTCATACAGGAAAGTTGTTTATAAAACAACTATTCAAGAAATTCCCATCTGTAAGACCGAAGGATACCCATAAAGGTGACTACGGCAAAATCGGAATTATCGCAGGTTCATACGGGATGGCAGGGGCTGCGATTTTATGCGCGAATTCCTGCCTGAAAAGCGGAGCGGGTTTAGTCTATCTGATAGTTCCTGATCAGATATACAATGTCGTGGCAGGCAGAAGTATCTGCTCTGTAATATTTCCGATGGAAACGAAAGAAGGAAGGTTTGGGAAAGGGTTTTTTCTTCCAGCATTAACTATCTGTAACTCTTTTACTGATATCGTGTGCCTTGGTCCAGGAATCGGTCAATCCGAAGAATTAAAAATGCTGATCAACCAATTTATTCTACAGGTTCAAACCCCTTTAATCCTTGATGCAGACGGAATTAACCTTATCGATGCTGGAACATTAAAAAGAAGAACGAAACCAACCGTCATCACACCTCATGTTGGAGAATTTTCCAGATTAAGCGGAAAGAGCATGGATGAAATAAACGAAAACAGGGTTCAGATCTCATCTGATTTTGCAAAGGAACATAATCTGATTCTTGTCCTTAAAGGAAATCAAACAATCGTGACAGACGGAACTAATATATACATCAACAAAAGCGGTAATCCCGGCATGGCAACGGGAGGATCAGGAGACTGTTTAACAGGAATGATAGGCGCGATCTGGGCACAGATGAAATCGGCATTCGAATCTGCCTGCCTGGCAGTTTATATACATGGACTGGCGGGAGATATTTCCGCTAGAGAGCTCACTGAAATCGGAATGACTGCAGAAGATATCATGAATAGCATCCCGAAGGCGTTTAAATCGTTACGGAAATAACAGTCTAACCGATCCGAACAGTCTGACAAGTCGATAGAGTCTCAACAGTCTAGCAAGTCTTGTAGTCTGCATAGTCTCAGAGCTGTAATATTAAAGAGCAAATAACTAAAGGATTTGTAGGAAAAATTGCTCCTATTATCGATACCACATTAGTTTATGGAGGTTATATGACATTATTGCTATCACAAAAAAAATACCTGCTATTTTGTTCAATAACAGTTCTCTACTTAAGTACAAGCGGGACAAGACTGATCGCAACCAGCTTAACTACAATTAATCCATTTTTGCTCCCCGCTGCGACATGGTCAAAAACATATTCAAGTGATATATATCAGAGCTCAACTTCAGTAAAACAAACTGCGGATGGCGGATACATAACCGCCGGATGGATATCAGACTTCGGAGGCAACATAGATGTTGACGTACTAAAAACAGATCCTTCAGGAAATCCTCAGTGGCACTTCAAATATGGAGGCCCTAATGCCGACATTGCTTACTCTGTTATTCAAACCAGTCCAGATCTAGGATATGCTGTAGCAGGATTTACGACGACCCAAAATGGCCCTGAATCATGGATAATCAAACTCAGGCCAAGCGGCGCTTTACAATGGGAGTTTTCATTTGGACCACTTGCCGGAAATCCTCCATCTGCTGCAAACTTCGCCATTGATGTTTTGCAAAAAACTGATGGAACAATAGCAGTGCTAGGAACTTTGTCGCTGTCAACAATTCCAATATTCAGACCATACATAGTACTGATTTCACCTCAGGGATCGCTGATCAGCGGGGCATTTTATAATCTTGGAAATCCTGATACAATAAGCATCTGTTATTCCTTTAAAGAAACAGCTGACAGCGGATTTATACTGGCAGGAACAACAAGCAATGCGCTATTCGGCGGAGTCACAGATATCCTCACTTTAAAAACAGATAATCAATTAAATATCCAATGGGTCCAAATTATCGGAACGCCATCTGTAGATATGTCTTTTTCGATCACAAAAACCGGCAACAATGCATTCACACTTGTAGGCTACACAAACCTGCTTGGAACCAAAGATGCTCTAATAATCAACATCACAGACACAGGAGCAACGCAATGGTTTAAATTATGCGCCGGAATGGGAGAAGAAGCACTGACTTCCGTTCATGGGACAAGCGATGGAGGTTTTGCAGCTGCAGGAAGTGTAACCGATTCAATCGGATATCAGGATTTTTGGTTGATAAAGTTTGACCAAAGCGGAAACCCATCATTTCAATTTGCTTATGGCGGAACAATCATAGATGAATCACTTTCAATGCAGCAGACTGCAGACAACGGATTTATACTTGCAGGATACAGTAATTCATTCGGATCAGGTCTTGAAATGGGAATGGTAAAAATAGACTCGACCGGCGGAATCGCTCCCTATAATCCTTCAAGCGGAGGACGCAGGACAACCACAAATATACTTATCATAAGCGGGTCCATTGTCCCAACTATACCGACAAGCGGTTCGACCACATTACTTCAGCCACAAAGAAATCCTACAAATTATTTACCGACAACATTAATAACAACAGTCAGACAGCAGGCGCCTTAACAGCGAAATCTCTATTCTTTAGCAGTTACAGGTTTTGTTTTCTTCTCTTCTGATTTCTTTTTACTTTTTGGGATCTTTTTTAGTTCTTTATCTAAAATAGAATACAAAGCAGAAATCGAAGGTACGGTGCTGTAGCTCTTAACAATATCAAATTTTTTCTCACCCTTAACGCGCAGAACCACAATTGATCCTTCGCGATTGGCTCTCCATTGTTTTGACTGGATTTTGTCCTCTTTATAATCAATTTTAATAAAGGTAACTTCATTTCTAAGATAAGTGAACATCTTATCCGATACGGTCTTGACCGTAAGCTCCGAATTCTTGCCACCATCCTCGAGAAAGGCGCAAAGAACTACTTTTTTCCCGGGTGAATTCTTAATGAATTCATCAATATTCAGAGCCTGCCAATCGGGCTCCTGATTTTTATAATTTTTTGTATGCTGGTCTAGAAAATCTTTGTTTATTGAACTGAGCGGGTTAAATGGTCCAGCAACAGGGTTTTGAAATGGATCAAGGATCATCAAAGATGGGTTTTTAAGTTGATATCTTTCGGCGAGCTCTCCCAATTGCGACCTGAAAAGTATAAAATCCTTTTTCAAGGCCTGAACAACATCTGGAGAAAGCTCCTTACATGCCTCATCAAACTGAGAGGATGATTTACCAGATCCTCAGCCCCCTGTAGTTGAAGATGAAATAAACGCCAGCGTAAGTTTTTTCTGCTTTGCAGCCGCGCCTTTTAACTCACCAAGATCATAGATCCAGCCGAAATCTCCTGCGACTGACGAAGCGCCAATAAGAAACAAAGAGGCAGAAACAGTCACAAAACTTATCAATTTCATATAATATCTCCTTATAACTAATAAGACGTCTGAAGCGCATAAAAGCGGTAGACAAATTAAATAGCCAAACAAATGTATGCGCATAAACGAGTTACGTATTACGAGTTGCGAATTGCCTGAAAATCTGGTTTACTTAAAATTCCCCGCTGAAGACATATTCAGCTGGGCCGGTAAGTATTATTTCATCGTCATCATTAATAGAAAGATTCAGAGTGCCACCCTTCACGACTATATCACATCCTTTTTTGACAAAACCCATCATATAAGATGACAGAAACACGGCACAAGCTCCGGTTCCGCACGAAAGAGTTTCGCCGCACCCTCTTTCCCATGTGCGCTGTATGATTTTCATGTTATTTTTGATATTGATCATCTCGAAATTAACGCCGTCGGGAAATAAATGCAAATTATTCCGAAGAAATTTTGTTATTTCATCCATGTGAATATCGAAGACAGGTTTATCAACTATAACCACGCAATGAGGATTTCCTACAGAGACAAAACTGGCAGTTCGTTTCTTTCCCAGAAAAGAAACATAGAAACGATAAAAGATTCTTCCTTTAGCATCCTTTTTGGTAAATTGTTTCATTGAAATTGGGAATGCCCTTCCCATATTCTCTCTAAATAAACCTTTATATTCGTCTGATTTAATTACCTCAACAGTTTTTAAACCTGCCGGGGTACTAAATTCGATAACAGGGATTTTGATCTTTTTTCTTAAAACATACAGTGCCGTGCATCTCATCCCGTTGCCTGACATTTCAGCCCTTGATCCATCACTGTTAAATAAAACCCATTTCCATCTTTTACCAGATAACTTTTTAAGAACTATAATACCATCCGCGCCAACTCCGATATATCTGTCACATATTTTTGCAATCTGTTTTGGAGTTAATTTAAACGCTTTTCTATCTTCTGTAACAATAAAATCATTACCTGTTCCGTGTATCTTCTCAAATTTCATAGTGAAAAATTATAAATCGATCTACAAAAGAAGCAATAGTACTAGACTGATTAAACTGCCCAACTATTATGGACTGTTAAGACTGTATAGACCGTTCAGAATATACAGACTGCTCATACAGCCTAATGACATTTATTTGTTGAAAAATATAGATTTATGATCAGCTTATATTATGATGCTAAGATGAAAATGAAATCATTTGTATTTGCTGCCCTCGCTGTCATATCTGCATTAATACTTGGGACAGTATTTGAAAACCAAGATCAAACGACTTCACACACTGTAGTCGACGGCACCTTTACTGTATCTCAAAGTAACAATACAGGAACTTATTACTCGACTCTGCAAAACAACCCATTATCAAAAGTTAATGCGGTTGCATCCCGGAATATTGATTGTTTAATCTGCCATCTGAATAGCCAAGGCAACTAAGTGTAATCTTAGTTTCTTCAATCCGCAATCACAAATCTGAAATCTAAAATGGCGTTACCCTCCCGCCACCGGAGGAATTAAATCAATCACTGAATTGTTGTTAACTTTATATGATCCGCTTACAAACTCATCTTTAACTGCAAATCTGACACTACTAATATCTATGCCATAATCTTTAGACAGCATTTCAGCTAATTGTTTGATGCTAATGTTTTGGTTTATTCTGATATCAATGAAGGTTTTATTCGATTTCTCTTTTAAGTAACCGAACATTCTGATCTTCACAAGAATATTTTATCCTGTAACAACCAAAAATCATTAATATTAGCGCACACAGAGATAAAACTACAATAAATAGTCTTCCGGTTACCAGAGAGAGATATATTGCTATCAACCTACCGGATGATTTATTTGCAATCTTACCGGCTGCAGAAGGAGCAATAACCGAATACGCCTCTGACATCTGGAGTGCTGCAATTGATCGCCTGCTGTAAAGCCGCCTCGATTCCATCAATGTTCTAACGGAATTTTGTCCATAATTCTGATATGAAGCAGTAGCTAGATAACAAATGCCATTTCTTGGTCCTGAGTGTCCGCTCGTTTGAATAGACTCCGGTTGAGGTGTATTAGCCGGGGGCGGATCAGGTATAAAAGAACCAGGAGGTTCCTCAGAACCCGGTGGGGGCTCACTCGGAGAAGAAGGTGGCGGCGTCGGATTGCCTGAACCCGGATCATTTGATGTTGTCACCTGCTGTATTTGAGTAAACAAAGATGTTCCATTGGGACTGTCACCTCTTACCGAGAATTCATAAGTTGTATCTGTCTGCAGTCCCGACATATCAAATCTGTAGCTGCGAGATCCATTACTATTTACCGTCCCTGCGCTAAATAAAACAGTTGCAGCTTCTGCAAAAACAGGTTGACCTGTTATTCTTCTAACAATCTTAAATTGCAAAGGTGGGGGAAGTCCTACTACCGGATTCCAGTCAAAAGAGATCCTGACCTTTGAATTAGGGAGCGCTGTAAGATTATAGTTTGACGGAGTGCTGAAAACATCAAGTAAAACTACATTTGACACAGGAGATACCGAGGTATTTCCTCCGATTGTAGACTGCGCCACAATACGGAAGACATTTCTGCTGGGTGTAAAATTATTTAAAATAAGCTGTAAAGAAGTGATGTTTGCATTCACCTCCTGATAATTAGAAAAACCAGCAAGGCTGCCACTTCTCTGCACCTTTTGTACTGTTTCGATATGAGACATATCCGTCCAGGTTAGATTGACGTTGTTTACACTAGGTTGAGAGTAATTAATAGTTAAAGGTCCTTTTACCAGATTACTGATTCTATTTGGTCTGAACAGGAGTCCTGTATTAGTAGTAATTTGCGCATCCAGTTTAGGATCTGCTCCATCGCTAAAATCCTCACAAAACACGCACATATCACCGGGATTGCCAGGATCTGAATACACAATCGGGTTCTTTTGATCTCCATTTTTTTTAACTATAGGGACACCATTAGATGCCCATTTAAGAGATGATGTTGAAGAATCAATAGACTGACCATAGATATTCACTCCGCTTGTCCCAGTATCTCTGTAGTCATCCCAGAAAACAGAAAAGACCCCTGATCCAGTATACGCGATAGATGGATTGACTTGATTCGATAAATTATCGCACACAGTAATTGTAACCGGAGGGTTATCTGAAAATAAATCAAGTACAAAACAATAGATGTTGAAATTCCCGGCGCTTCCCTCTTGAAAAACCACTGCGACCTTACTATTTCCTGCCAACCTTACAGTTGGACCCAGTTGATCATCAGTATTGGTGGAATTAACATTGTGCTCAATTGTTTTATTACCAGTATCGTTAAAAATTGCCATTTCTACATCCCAGTCACTACCCTGATAAACCTCGTACGCCACAAATAATACGATTCCATCGCCAGCTGAAAATAGAGTTTCAAAGGACATGTTTTGCGCTCCGGCATCTACCATTACGCCATTACTATTCCAGCCGCCATGTATTCCGACAGAAGGCATTATATCGATCGTCTGTAAATATGGGGTCCAATTAGCAGTTCTGAAATCCTCCCATCCAACAACAATAGATTCATCTTCTGAAGCTGTATTCTCCAGATACTTCACATCTACTCTTCTTTTATTACTCAGATAATCACAGATCGATATTGAAGATCCAAGCACATTGCCATCCGCGTCAATCTTTATCCCTTTCAGATATTTATCAGATGTTCCCGGAAGCTCCTCCAGATACACAATAAAAATCAATCCGCTTAAATTGGAATAAACCATGCCTACTGCCTCAATATTTGAATTACCAAGCCCCAGATCGATTCCATTTGCACCAAATGCAAGTGCTGTCAAATCTATGTCGGCTCGATTAAAATATACCTTTGCAGATCCGGATGAATAATCTGTCCAAACCATATTTATTGAAATGTCACCTGCCTCATCTGCAGCCACAATAGCGTAAGGATTTCTTTGATTCCCTGCGCGCGTAGAAACCGCAAATTCAGATGAAGAGGGCAAGAGGGTTGAATCATCTTTTAATATTCTTGCATATATATTATATTCGCCACCTTGGAGGGCTTCATACACTGTGATAAACTTCCCTGTATCAAACAGGGGTATTATCTTGTAGTTACCTGCACTACCGGGCAGATTTGATATGCGTCTGCTTGCAGACGCAGAATTCGGATCATCCCATTCTGTATCAGAGTCAAGAACCGCTGGCGGCGGATTCCTCGGATCGAGCCCGCCATTACGCGGATCACTACCTGTATCGTCAGGATTAGATCCATCAGAAGCAGCTGCAAGAAATCCTACAGAAACCAAAATAAACACAAAACGTGTCCACTTAAGTATCTGACCGGCAGAAACATCTTTTGTTTTTCGCACAAATCTAAAGAACTGTTTTTCAACAATTCTCTAGATTAAACAAACAAATCTGCAAATACCACAAATCAGAAAAACAGAGTTTTCCTGCCCTATAATAGAAGTTATAGTACTTCTTCTCGAAAGCGTAAAAACACGCACAACACCACAAACAAAACAATACATACACCACTGCTATCAATATAATGTGTAATAGTTTGGAAAACTGCCATATTTTCCCTTGCTAACAATAGAGAAATCTTACAAGAAGTTTTTGAATATACTGAACTGCAGTTTGAACCAAAAACCTGTCTGATCAAATATTTACTACGAAATGTATTCAGCCTAGTTACCAAAGAGTCACCAACTTTCTTACAGCTACTAGTTGCAATATAACACAATGTATCCGCAGCACTTTTTCCTTTTGATGTCAATGCATCTAAATCTTTATCATTCTGCTCAGATGCGTCGGTAAGGATATCTACAGGCGGTGAAGTTTCTTCCGGTGATTCAGAATCGCCGCCATTATCATTGCCATGATCTGAATCTCCAACGTGATCTCCTTCATCAGGATCATCATGTGAGTCGTCATCGCCTGAAGAATCAGGTTTAGTATTCCCAAGAACAATCCCGGAAAATTCAGATGTGCCAATTGTCCCATTAAATGCCCTTACTGAATATTCATAAGATTTGTCCTGAACCAGATTATTGTCTGTGAATGAGAAACTGTAGCTTCCTGATGATAGTTTTCCACTGATAAAGCTGACGGTCGCTATCTCGACAAAAGGTCCTGCTGTATTCTGCTGATTTTTTCTGACAATTTTGAATCCGGGAGGGTTTGTTCCGCCGGACGAACTCCACTTAAATGAGACCTTGATTTTTGATTCCGATACAGATTCCGTCTTAACATCTGTGGGAGCGGCATAGTAATAAAAAATAATCTGCCCTGAGGGGGGAGATTTTGATACATACCCTTCCAATGCGGAGTAGTAGGCGGCAAACAAATTGTATGAACCAAAATCTAAACCGTCTACCGGCTTGTTCGCAGTCATAATATTAGAACCGTCACCGGTTATAAAAACGCTAAACGTGCCTGATGAATTGAAGGAAGACTCAATTACAAACTGATCCTCTATAATGGAACTATCAATCCAATTTAATTTGAGTCCTTTAATCTGCAGTGATTTCATATCGAAATCAATTAAACCATTAAAACCCGCGGGCTTATTCGGTCTGTGAAGAGCTCCATTTAAAGTTACTATCTGAGCAGACAATCCGGAGTTTGCCACAATGTTGAAATCTTGAAATGCTATAAGCGCGTCTCCTGATAATCCGAATTCGTTCGTATCAGCATATACTTTGGGAAATTTTTGATTCTGCGATTTTGTGCAGACCTGCCTGCCTCCATATAACCACCCTGACTGACCGGTTGAGATATCAATACGCTGCGCATAAATATCTGATCCATTCTGTATACTGTTGCGATTATCTTCCCAAGCAATAAATACATAATTGGTACCGACAAAAACAGATGATGGATTAAGCTGATCCTGATTTTCTGCACATAAAAAAATCGGAGAAGGGGGCAGAGGATTTCCAAACTCATCTTCTTTAACACCCCCAACCTGATTACCTGATTCATCAAAAATACAGGCGAGAATATCTGATCCTGCAGGAGCTGCCGCCTTATGCTCAAAAACCACTACTACCCTGCTGGAATCAGCACAGCTGATAGAGGGAGTCTGCTGATCCTGGCTGTTGCCCGGATAAACATTTTTCCCATCCTGATCCCATTCAAGAGATCCGGAGCTGTTTATCTTATTAACCTTCACATCCCAATTTCCGTCCTGCTTATCTTCATAAGCGACATAACAAATCAGTTCATCAAAATTCATAGCACCAGTTATTACGGAAAGTCGTTGCTCAGCCGGATTACTGCTCACCTGAATCCCTTCCTGAGGCCAACCGTTATAATTTTCAGTTTTGCTGCTGCTTATATCCACCGCCTGCGTATAAATATCCCAATTTCCATTCCGGTTATCTTTCCATGTAACAAGCAGCAGATCGAAATAAGGATCAGCAGAAACATCCAGTTTGGAAATTTTTATATCCTGCTTGTCGCTATTTATTGAGCAAACATCAAACATTGATCCGGATAATACAGTTCCTTTTATGGACAATTGCGCTAATTTAATCCACCTGATGAGTCCTGACGTTTGTTCATACAAGAGGGAAAACACACCCGTTTCATCTGAATAAAATAATTTTGGATTTGATAAACTGTCCGCACCCTGTCCAAGATCCAGCTGAATCGCTGATGTAAATCCAGGCGAAAAAGTCGAGAGCTCAACTGAATTATAAAAAAGAGAAATAATATTATTTCCTCCTACATTCTTTGTTTCCTGCCAGACGATTCCAACCTTGCCTGAACCAAACGAGCATGTTGGTTTCCTTTGATTTCCTGCTGACGAGCAAACGACCAATTCACTATTGGGAGACAGCACTTGATTCTGATTTATTACCCTGAAACCAATATCTAAGTCTCCATTTGAATTTGTAAATTCATAAGCAAATCCAAATTCCCCAAGAGCGACAAGAGTAGAACTATAATTAGCGCCGCTTCCTTTTGATGACGAAATAGTTTCACTGCTCGATTTGGGATCTGTGCCTGACCATTCTGCAGTAGCATCGGGCGGATCTGTTTTTGCTCCCCCAAGATCGCCATTACCAAGTCCGCCGCCTAAATCTGTGCCTCCCCCTCCGCTCGTAATCTGCGCGCCACATAGCAGGATAATGGCAATAAACACTATCAAACTATTGCGAACAATAATCATTATAGATGGAAGCGAGATCTATTACGATCTGTATATAAAAATTTAGAAATAGCGACCTATGTTGGAACTTGCGAATCGCGTCCTAAAACTACGGTTTTAAGGATTCTATCGCCAGATACGAAGCGCCAAGAAGTCCGCCATCATCCGGAAATTTAGAGGTAGTAATCCTGCAATCTGTGAGAATAATCTTATATGACAATGAAATCTGTCTATGCATAGAACTTTCAAAGAGCTTGAAAGCTTTTGATATACCCCCGCCTAATAAAACAACTTCTGGATTAAATATATTTATTAAACCTGATATGCCCATACCGAGATATGTCCCATAGTGAGACCAAACTT
>JACQRL010000443.1 GCA_016206485.1 Planctomycetota bacterium
GAAAAACCCCAACTCAAATCCTTCGGTACCTTATCCGGAACATTTCTTGACAACGTAGTCAAAACCCTCTCACGCGGGCTCATGATTTTACTCATATTTTCCATACCTTTCCACCAGCCCTATCACCCGATGGTAAGGATAGAAAGTAAGTTAAGTATTTTTCTCTAACCAATTTCTTATGGATTCCATCTCCTCCATTGTTCTAAAATCAATCTGATAAGCAATCCTTTCAGGGCCGAGTTCTTTATGGAATATTTTAATCTCATCTGCATCTTCAGGGTAAATAATCAACCCTTTTCCTGAACCCTTTATTTTCTTAAGGACATCAAGCCATTCAATATGTGGTCTGCTACCAGCACCTGGAACCCACTGTATTGCATCTATCCTTTTTACAGATAACAAATCATCGAGATGAACCAGTGCCGCGGGGCCATCAAGATGAAAAATGGAATGGTCAAGAAAATCCGTCTCTTCTTCTATTGCAGGCAGAACAAATCTCCTGAATACATCCCTTCCCACCATACATATAAAATCACATTGGATAGTCGCAAATTTCCCCTTATAGTAGAAAGAAATCCATCCAATTGTACCCCATTTTTCCATATTGCCTGCTTTGTATATCTCCATGTATAATTGCGAAAAGATTTTTCTTATCTCAAGTAATCTCTTTTCAATCTCATCAGGACAGTCTATTAGATCTATGCACAGTTTTTCAGTGCCTCTTATCGCCCTTAAAGCGTCAAGATGAGTATGGAAATCCAACATGTCAATAAGAAACTTTCCTTCACTTTTTTCAGCGGTATATCTGTAGAAACTGATGAGCTTTTTATACCATTTATCCTTAGGGTCAAGTTCAAGAACAGGAAAATTATCCCATGTATTAACAAAAGGTTCTATCCACGCGGTATCACTCTCAACAACAATCCTCTTCTCAGCGCCTTTTATAAAATAGGAAACTTCATCGGGTCCGAATGCAATTGAAAGTGATGGTATTTTTTCACATGCAAAATATGTATTTTTAGCATATTGTTCAAAAAGATGAACCGTTTTTTCAAAATCCCCATCAATTCCCGACATGTACGGAGGCGGAGATACGGGATTTTCTGGATTTTTCGGAACCGTTGAGATAAGAACCGGTCTGTCAATTACCCCTCCATTCCAGAATGCATCCCAGTATTTTTTGGCGATTGAAAAATCGGGTTTATATTCAAGTTCCATAGATATTTATCTCACGGCCTCCTTTATGACTTGGGATATTTTATTCTTATCTGGCCTGACATAAGCGGCCGCTATCGATGCTAACGGCGTAGGGAAGTTCAGGCTGCCTACCCTCTTTATTGGTGCATCCAGATAGTCAAAGGCTTCGTCACAAACAATAGCGGCTATCTCTGCGCCTGTACCACATGTTAAACATTCTTCCGTAACTATTACCAATCGGTGGGTTTTCTTTACAGAATTCAGTATTGTCTCTTTGTCCAGAGGCACCAGACTCCGTGGGTCCACCAACTCTATTGATATACCTTCTGCTTCTAATTCATCAGCTAATCCCAGAATAATCTGCACCATCTGCATAGTGGCTACTATTGTTATGTCTTTCCCTTCTTTTTTGACCTCGGCTTTACCTAATGGAAGCAAATACTCTTCTTCGGGAACAGAAGACCCAAAGGCAGGCGCATTCTTGGGTTTCTCATCTACAGAACTTCCTATTGATTTACTTCCGTAAAGAGCGGAATGCTCCAAAAATAGTACCGGGTTATCATCACGAATAGCACTCTTAAGTAACCCTTTAGCGTCATAAGCACTGGAAGGAATAACTACTTTTAACCCAGGGCTATGCATAAACCATGCCTCCAGACTCTGACAGTGCTGGGTCCCGCCCCGCGGCGTACCAATAGGTGCTCTTATAACTAAGGGAACTTTTGCCTGGCCGCCGGTCATCAATCTTATCTTGGCTATCTGATTAATTAACTGGTCCATGCCACATAGCAGAAAGTCCGAATATTGTATCTCTGCTACAGGCCGCATGCCTGTCAACGCTGCCCCTAATGC